>NZ_JBLSDF010000011.1:0-45102 GCF_052315355.1 Cuniculiplasma thermophilum | reverse complement strand
CGATATCTTTTTATCAAACTCTTCCATTATTCATTGCCTCCTTGGGTTGTTCTTAGGAGGCATCCTTTTATGTTTCATGAAATTTATCCATTGTTGATGGAGTTCTTTCATTTGTTCTTACACAAAATTCGGGATACTATCATTCTGTAAAAATTACTTGAATTAAAAGTAGGAAAAATTGTAGTTATTTTTAAATAGTTCCATTTCTTTGTTTGAATGTAGGTATATGTCACTTAATAAATCTGATTACTATATGGGAAAATTGTGGGACTCATCCATTGAGGAGTTGCTCATAATTCTTGATCAGATTGAAAATGATGAGGAGTTATCAACGGATGAAATAAACATACTGGCTCACATCATTGAAGAACTTATTTCCGACAGGAGAAAGGGAGAATTAAGTCTCATAAACAAGGTCAATGGTAAGCCTGAAAATCTCAGGCAGATAATGGAGAATGACTTCGGTGGAACTGCCAGGTATGAAGGTGAAATTGATCTTTATGGCGTCAGATGGAAGGTTTATACGCCATCACCGGAATTTTCATATTCCAAGATTAAAAAATGGAATTATAACCCTCACATATCAGGAATTCTGAGAGATACTCTGGTGAGTGTTGTTCCGGGGATGTTTAAGGAATACTTTGACTATCCCCCATGGCTACTTGGTAGTAAGTATGCTCCAGATACATACTTTGTGCCACTGGAAGAGATAATAAATGTGGCAATAGCAAGAGGCGTGATCACCGGCTGGGGGTACCTTGTTGATATCGGAATACCAAGATTAATGGTGGATGATCTGAGAGCCAACGATCTCGGGAGCATATTCTAATTTGCGAATCCTTGCACTTTTTCCCACGGAAAGTGAAGTCAAATCATTTTTTAACAGTAAAAAGGTGATATGGCGCCAGAGAACATACTGTTTAGAGGGAGATTTTCACCAGGAACTGTCACATGAAGAGTTTGAGATTGTTATGCATCTTTCTTTTCGAATAGATATTCCTGAGAATCTTAATTGCATTATAAACCCAGAGTCCAAAATGAATATTTTAAAAAGGTTATGGGATGAAGAGGCCTATTGGGAAGTTCATGATATTTTAGAGGAAAGATGGAAGATCTCTAAGGGTGCAGAAAGAAAGAAAATATGGATATTGATACAGCTTGTGATTTCACAGATTAAATGGCAAATGGGTCAGAGGGAAACATCAAAAAATATCATAGATAGAAATATGAAGGATTTTGTGGAACTCCTTGGGAGTCATATGTCTTATCAATATCCGGTGAAAATTTCTGAAGAACAGTGGAGATCAATAGAGAAGTTGATTCAATCAAATATTTAATTATTGATCTAATGAGGGTGTATGCAAAGTGTTTCTTCAACCCTAACCGATCAGCTTATCGGTAACGAAGTTGAAATAAGAGGATGGGTGTACAGAATAAGATCAACGGCCAAGATGTGTTTTGTAATATTGAGAGATTCAACAAATATTATACAGTGTGTTGGAAAGGTTGAAGACCTTGGTGAAGAAAGGTTTAAAATGCTTTCCTCCCTGACTATTGAAAGCAGCCTGTCCATAAAGGGTAAAATAAGGAAGGACGACAGAGCCATCACTGGTTATGAATTAACCATCTCGGATTTCAACATTTATTGCAGAAATCAGAACTTTCCAGTTTCAAAGGATATATCTGAGGAATTTGAGCTTGATAACAGGCATCTGTGGATAAGGAGCAGGGAATTTACCTCTATTTTGAAAATAAGATCTACTATATTCAAGGCATTTGCAGATTTCTTCTACGAGCAGGGATATTATCAGGTGCAGCCTCCAATGATGGTCTCCACCGCAACTGAGGGTGGATCGACACTTTTCAAGGTACCATTCTTCGGGGAGGAAGCATATCTGACACAGAGTTCGCAGTTTTATCTTGAAACATTTATTTACTCTCTGGAAAAAGTGTTTACCATCTCTCCAAGCTTCAGAGCCGAAAAGAGCAGAACATGGAGGCATCTGACTGAATACTGGCACGCCGAGGGTGAAGTGGCATGGATCGGTAATGAGGAGATGATGGATATCGAAGAGAGAATGATCCAATATATAGTGAGAAAAGTGATCGATACAAATGCCGAAGACCTTCAGATTATAGGAAGAAATATAGACGACTTAAGGGAGAGCCTAAAGCCATTTAAAAGGATGACATACCAGGAACTTATAGATAAGTCAGATTCGTTGGGTATGCCATTGAAGTATGGAGACGATCTTGGGGCTGACGAAGAGAGAAAGATAATGTCCAACTTTAAGACACCTCTTTTCATAACCCACTTTCCAGCAGAACTTAAGACATTTTATCACAGACCAGACCCTTCAAATCCCAAGGTAATTCTGTGCCATGATCTTCTTGCACCCGAAGGATATGGAGAAGTTATTGGTGGAGGGGAAAGAATATGGGATCTGGAAGAGCTCAGACAGAGGATTAAGGATAACGGCCTGAGGGAAGAGGATTATTATTGGTATCTCGATCTGAGAAGGTATGGAAGCATTCCACATTCAGGATTTGGATTGGGATTAGACAGACTGGCAATGTGGATTATGCATCTTGATAACATAAAGAAGGCCATACCATACCCAAGAACTATCAGAAGGCTGAGACCCTGATAGGAAATAATTTTTTACTTGCTCTTGAAAATGAACCGCACCAGTCAGTTCCCGTGTGGTATATGAGGCAGGCAGGAAGGTTCCTGAGGGAATACAGGGAATTAAGGGAAAAAGTCACAATAAATCAGATATGTTCAGATCCAGCCACTGCAAGTAAGATTTCTTATGATGCTGCGAGGATACTGGGGGTTGATGCTGCAATTATTTTTTCCGATATCGTAATACCAATGGAAAATCTAGGTTATTCTATTGAATATGTAGAAGGGAAAGGGCCTGTTTTATCTCAAACTGGAGATGAAAGAAGTCAGTATATTTCAAAGGCGGCCAGGTCCATTGAGACATATAAGAAGGAACATCTCGATATACCAATTATAGGGTTCGCCGGTGCGCCATTTACCATATTCACATATTTGTTTAATAATAGGGGCAAAGATATGGATGAGGCCCGCCGGGATATATATAAGAGAAACCAGGGTTCCCACGCCATACTGGAAAAAATTTCTTCATTGATTCAGGAAGATGTTAAGATGCAAATTGAATCGGGGGCCGATGCAATTCAGATATTTGATAGCTGGATTGGTTACCTTGATCCAAAGTTTTCGGAAGAAATAATCAGAAAATATGTATCACCCATATTTAGGCTGATTAAAAAAATGAACGTAAAGGGAATATATTTTTCCACCATGACATCTGGGATAACAGATGTGCTGAGAAAATCAGAGGCAGATTTTTTATCCCTGGACTGGCGGATAAATCTTGGAAATCTTACATGGATGAAAGAGGGCCTGCAGGGAAATCTTGATCCATCGCTTATCCTGTATTCGCCTGAGGAGGCTATCAGAAGTGCAAAGGAAATCGTTAATTCTATGAAATCAAAAAATAATTATATTTTTAATCTGGGTCATGGAATCCTTCCTGGTACAGACCCAAATCAGGTAATAAATTTAACAAAAGCAGTGAGGAGTGTAAAATTATGAAGGAGGCAATTGTTCTAATGGGATATGGGAGCCCGGAATCAAAGGGAGATATAATGGAATACTTGAGGGATGTTTATGGTGGGAGGGAACCTCCAGATTATGCTATAAGGGAAACTGAGTCAAAATACTCAACTTTCAATTATATCTCGCCATCAACTGGAATCCTGAGAAATCTTGAGAGAAAGGTCAGGGATAGTTTCAGTGATAGAAGTGTTGATGTATTTCTGTCATTCAAGCACTGGAAGCCATCCCTTAAGGATATTGCCGTCAGAATCGCTGATGGTTCCTACGAAGCAGTTTATGCAATTCCACTTTTTCCAATAAAGAATGGCAGCGTAATGGATAGTTATGTGAAACCATTCACTTACTATCTTGGTCAGTCTGGCTTTAAGGGAAATATTAAATTTATAAATGGGTTTAGCGATAAAACCAGTTTGATTGAATACTGGACAGATGAATGTAAATCATCAAAGCAGGATGGTGATCTGTTTCTCTTCACTGCCCACAGCCTCCCACACGAAGTGTCGATGGAAAAGGACTATTACGGAAATCTTGTTATAATGGCAGCCGAAATATGTCAGAGGGCTTCCATTGAACACTGGTCTTTTGCATTTCAGAGTCGTGGATCCTATGGAAAGGTGTGGCTGGAACCATCGGTTTACGTAAGGCTAAAGGAGATATCTCAGAAGGACTTTAAAAGAATTATCACAGTGCCTATTGGTTTCATTTACGATCACCTGGAAGTTTTATATGATCTGGACAGACTTTTCGGTGCAAAGGTAAAAGAAAGTGGCTTTGATTATGGCAGAGTAAATCTGCCAAATGATTCGGAAAGGATGGTTATGGTTATAAGGGAAATTGTAGGGGGTCTTAAGAATTGAACAGCTTAACGGGTTTCAGTTATGACAGTGAGGAAATTGTTAAGGCAATTGCCAAAAAACATACTGAGAGTGATATTACTCTATATGGTAGAAAGGATCAGGACCTTACGACAACCATATTTGTTCCAACGAAGTTTCCAGATAAAATTTCTTCACTTACAGATTCTATTTCTCTGAGTGAATTCAACATCATTGGAATGACTCATCTGGATAGATATTTGGGAGAAGTTATGATTGCTCTTGATCTAATGCAAAAAACTCAGGGTTTTCTTGTGATAGACGGAAATGCAGATACATCTCAAATAGACAGAATAGTGAAAGGTAGTGTTCTCTCAGGATACAAGAAATTTCAGGCATCTCCCATGGAGATTTTAGAGGATCTTAATAAAATCCAGATGAATTTGAAAAGAGATGCAGATGGACCGGTAAAGGTCATAATAGACCATTTCTTTAAGGTTAAGAGTGTGGGTACTGTAGTCCTTGGCTTTGTACTTTCGGGCACACTTAAAAAGCATCAAAATCTCTTTTTAAATCCCGGAGGGGTACAGGCACAGGTAAGGTCTATACAGATGAATGACGTTGACTTTGAGGAGGCCCCTGCTGGATCAAGAGTTGGTTTGGCATTAAAAAATGTGGATATAGATGATATTGAAAGGGGGTATATACTGGAAGAGACAAAAGTTGATGGTTTAGATACCCTCTCCGGCGATGTTATATTTCACAGGGCAGTTCCAGAGGATCTGAAAGGGGATGGAGAAGTATTCATTGCTGGAAACCTGAGATATCAGAGGGGATTCCTGAGGGGAAAAGAGATTCAGATGGATAAACCGGTAATTCCAAATTCGGAGTATCTTCTTGTTAGACCAAATTCAAAGCCAAGAATTGTTGGAAAAATAAGGGTTCTATGAAAGTGTGGCATTCTCAACCTTTCTGGCCAGAGACTTTTTAGAACCTATGTCATGTCTCATTTCGTACTCTCCACTGATGCGCCAAAGATTTGCCTCAATCTTTTCGGATGCCTCCCATATGGTTTCTCCCTCGGCATAGATTGCTAATGCCCTGGAATGTGATGTCTCAACTTCATCAAGAGAACCAGAAACAGATCCGTAAAATATCTTTACATCATCCGGCATATTTTCCCTATTAATCTTGAGTGTAGTCTTCTCTGGATTCACACCGTAACCTTTTGGGACAATGTACTTGACAACAGAAGATTTCCTTCTAAATATGAATTTTTTTCCTGCGAGTTCTGCGTTTGCAACAGCCATGAGAAGTTCACATGCGTCACCCTCAAGAAGTGTCATTATGTTTATTCCCTCGGGATCAGCCAGTCTTCCATTAATTTCTATTACCTTTACATCCTTATTTGTCTGCATGAACTGTCCATAGATAACACCACGGTAAAGGGCTCCATCATCATATAGACTTTTCACGAATTTATGGAGAATCTCTTTTGCCTTATCGACGCTTTCCTGCCTCAGGAAGGGAAGCGACCCGTTTCTATCTGTTATGGATCCCATACCACCAGTGTTAGGACCCTCATCACCGTCCTTTAATCTCTTGTAGTCCTGGGCTATTGGAGTAAAGATAAGGTTGGTGCCATCCGTAAAGGCCTGGAGTGAGAACTCTTCTCCCTCCACCTTCTCTTCAATAAGGACCTTTCTGTCGTTTCTTATTATGGAATATGCGTATTCCTTAGCCTCTTCCCTATTGCTAAAATGTGCATCTGTGAGCTTGACTCCCTTTCCCCCTGTAAGTCCTGCTGGTTTGATTGCAAATTCCCTGGTAAGATCATCAAGATATTTTCCCACTTCATATTCACTATCAAAAATTTCAAACTTTATGTTCCCTGTTATTCCGTATCTCTTCATCAACTGTCTCATATAGATTTTTGACGATTCGATCCTAAAGGCACGAGATGATGGTGATGCCACTCTGATCTTGGAGTATTCCAGTTTATCGACAATGGGTGTCTCCAGAAAGCTGTCCGGGCTAACATAAACAAGATCTGGGCTCTCTTCCTTTATTATGTCCAGAATCCTTTCCACTTCGCTTTCTGTTGCGAAGTACACTTTTTCACTTAAGCTTCTGATGGATGGATTATCGTTGGTCATTATGCTAACAATCTTTCCACCAGATTCCTTTAATCTTCTGGCCAGTGCATCCTCCCTTCCGCCACTTCCTATAAGTACTATCTTTAACTCCATTGCTATTCCTCTACCTGATTCTTTGAAATTTCTGCTTCCTTCTTGATTTCCTTCTTGTTGACACCAAAATATTTGTAGAATTTATTTGTTAGCTGATAGACTTCGGTATTTCTGTACTTCTCAGCCTTAACAAATCCCATTCTTTTGAGATTTCTTATGATCTGTTCGCTCCTGTCACCAAACTTTTCCCTAATCATACCACGCATTGCCTTTTCTTCATTCAAAATAAGCGTCATCGCTTCCATCTCATCACCGCTGATTTCTCTCTTCGCTACCGGATAGGCGACCTCACGATATTCCGGTTTTAGACCCATCCTGTATTTTTTTCCAGTTATTACAACTTCCATTGGGTGCTCACTTTTTTTATAATCTCTTATTATTTTGTTAAGTTCCTTTTTAACTTCTTCAGAATCAGCCATCAGTATTGAGGAAATCTCAACAATCCCAATTGGCTCTTCCGTAGCAAAAAGAATCGCTTCGATTTTTCCACGAAGTTCCATCATACCAGCATAAAGTTTTACTATTTATTCATTTATGCTATGATAATTACCAGTTTACGCAATTGCATCATATAAACGGCACATTTCTCAGCAAATTTGGTAAAAAACAATCAAACAGTTTTTTCTTTAGGATTTACAACGGCAATCCATTTTATACAGAAAATATATAAATAATATATACTATTTAAAGCGGGATCGGATTATATTCATGTGGTAATTACCCAAAACATGATTCATTCTAATCAAAGTAGTATTAAGGATGACACTGTTGAAATGTCGGTAAATCCAGCAGACAGAACTGTAAATCCAACTTCATTATTTTACTTGTGGTTCGGTTCCAATCTTACTGTGGCGGATTTTGTCCTTGGAGTTTTGGTTGAATCCTTTGGTCTATCCCTTTATTATGTAATACTGTCCCTTTTTTTGGCCAATATATTTGGAGGCGCTCTTGTAGGAATAATGGCTTATCTGGGACCAGAAAGTGGAAAAGGACAGATGGATATATCCAAGGGAATTTTTGGAGACTCAGGTGGGCGTGGTTTTTCGGCTCTTCAGTTCCTTAATACCATTGGGTGGCTTACCGTCAATTTAATAATCTCATCCCGTGCCTTGAGGTTCATAATTACAGGTGGTTCAAGCGTATCAGTAACCGAATCATTTGTGCTTGAAGGTATAACTCTCACCGCAACTATGGTTGCAATAGTACTCACTGTGATTTACGGACATAAATCAATAAAGAAGTTTGAAAAGGCAATGTCAATAGTACTGGGCATTCTATTCTTGGTGATTATTGGTTTCATATTAAAATCCGGCATCAACCTCTCCTCCTATGAGTCATACCCATTTTCGTTGATCAATTTTACAGCCATATTTATGCTTGCCTTTTCATATATTATGTCCTGGGGGCCATATGCATCAGATTATTCCCGTTATGTAAAGGTAAAGGATGGAAATCCAGCCAAATCCGCTGTATGGACAATGCTTGGTGTAACCATTGCTTCCATGGGTGTTGAGCTGATTGGCTATCTTTTTGCTGTTTCTCTAAATCTAAATGGGACATTTTCAAATTCCATGTTTATATCGTCACTTGGTGTCTTCTGGTTACTGGGCTCAGTAACAATATTCCTCGGGGGAGTCGCCGCAAATTCAATAAACCTTTATTCCAATATGATGTCCGTAAGATCTTTAGGTTTTAAGGCAGCAAGGAAATTCATTGTACCGGGAATATCCGTCACAGCCATTATTTTAGGAGCAATCTTTTTTAACACATTCTCAGACTACTTTGAAGGATTTTTATACGTCCTGGATTACTGGATAACACCATGGTTGGGGGTTATGATTGCAGAATATTTCTTTGTAAGGAGAAAGGATACATTCATGGGTAAAATAAATTGGAACCCTATAATAGCATATCTTTTGGGAATTGCAGTTTCAATTCCCTTCATGGATACCATACAGTTCTATTTTGGAATATCCATACCATTTTACAACATTACCGGTGGGTCAGATATATCCTATTTCATATCCTTTGTTGCCGCTTTTCTTATAACCATACTCCTGGAGAAATATTCAAGAAATATTTCCTTTTCAGGATCTAAAATCCCAGAGGAAAGCAGTGTAAGATAAAATTTTTTAAATATTTTCAAATCTATTCTTTAATAACTTCGCCCTTTTGAATTTCAATTACTTTCAGATCTTCACTGAGATAACTTTCCGGGAATATTTCCCTTGCCTCCTTCAAAAGAATCTGAACATTATCAATTCTTGGTGAGAAATGATAAAGGAATAATTTTCCAACTGAGGCATTTTTGGCTATTTCTGCAGCCTGTTTTGATGATGTGTGACCAAACTCATTTACCTTCGGTTCCAGTCCAGAATCCGTGGTTGTGTCGTGTATAAGAATATCGCAGTTTTTGGCAAACTGGATCATATTTGGGTTTGGCCTTGTGTCTCCTGAATATACAACTGACCTTCCCCTACGTATTCCACCCTGTATCTCTTCAAGCGTTATTTTCCTACCGTTCAACTCTAGGAAACCTTTATTTCTTATCGTTTCTATGTTTTTGGAATCGATCCCAAAATTTTTAGCCTTTTCTGGATCAATTTTTACCAAATTGTCTTCATCTATTCTGTATGATAATGCTGGAACTGGATGATCCGCTTTCATGGTCCTGACAGAAAAACCATCCATGTTCACAACACTATCGTATTGAAGTTCATGTATTCTGATATTGTAATTTAATGAATAGTATCCCACATTAAATGCCCTTGTTAGAACACTTATGGCCCCCGGAGGTCCATATACATTCAGATCCTTTTCTCTACCGTTAAAAGACATGCTCTGAATCAACCCGAGTATTCCAAGAAAATGATCGCCATGAAAATGGGAGATAAAAATGTGGTCTATCTTCATGAAGGATGTTGGACTTGCCATTATCTGCTTCTGTGTACCCTCTCCACAGTCAAAGAGGGATACACTATCATCAATTTGAATCATTACTGAGGGCATAGCCCTTCCCGGTTGTGGCCATGATCCACCGGTTCCTATGAAAGTTATCCTGAAAAGTGATGCCATGGGTACTGATTCTATCATATATATTAAAGGTGGATTTCATGATGGAGAATTGTTGGGAATTATGTTGTAATAACTTGTGGATAAGATTTGTTTCGTCACATACTTATTTTATTGGAAAAAAGAAAGATAAATCTTCCTAAGGTTCCAGTATTGAACTACACGTAAATATTATATGCGATTTCAAATATACTCCTTAAATGATAATACCACCACTTACTGAAAGTGCCCAAACTTCCGGTGTTTCCAACAGCTATTACGATTACATTCTACTTATCTTCATTGCATTTATTGTTATAAGAAGGCTTTTCAGGGGAATAAGGGGAAGGACATATTCTCAGGCAAGGGTTTTGAGAGTTCCTGTGGTCTACTCCATACTCAGTGCAATTCTATTAACATATATATTTTCAGACCTGATATATACACTGATTGCAGTTCTTATGGTTATTCCCGGACTCATAGTTGGGATTAGATTCGGATCATTATCCACAGTCTATGAAGAAAATGGAAAAATAATGTATCGAAGATCAGTGGTTATTCTTGCCATGTGGATGATCCTGTTTTTATTGAGAATATATACGGAGCTTTTTATTCCGGCGGATCTTCTTGTTAATTTTATTATAGATGCGCTTCTCATACTTTCACTGGGAATGCTTATAGGCGAAGCATATCATCTTATGTCAAAATACAGGGAGCTGATTGAGTCAAAATCAGGAAATGAAAATGCAACATCTATATCATAGCGGACAAAAGATTTTTATATATTTTAACATATTAGAAATCATACAAATGTCAGACGTGGTTTAATTGAGACTGTATAGCCTTGAAATGAAGAACTTTAAATCCTTCTGTCCTGAGGGAATAAAACTGGATTTTCGTCCCGGTATGACCATGATAGGTGGTCCTAATGGTAGTGGTAAAAGCAACATAGGAGATTCTCTGCTATTTGTTTTAGGCACAAGATCTTCCAAGACAGTGAGAGCGGATAAGATGGATGATCTTATCCACATCCCAAGGGAGGGTCAAAAACGAAAGAATGAGGCATCAGTAACTGCTGTATTTGTAGACGACAAAGATTCTGAAAATTTTGAGAAGCTTGAAATTTCAAGGGTAATAGAGGATATAAATGGAGAAATAAAGAGTACCTATTATTTGAACGGAAGAAAGGCGAGGCACAGTGACATTGACAAAGTTATGGATGATATGGGACTACAGCTGGATTCCTATAGTTTTGTGCTTCAGGGGGATATAAACGATTTTATTAAGAGAAGCGGAACTGAACGAAGAAAACTTCTGGAAACTATCGCAGGTATTGAGTCATATAACATGAAAATAGAAGCAGCAAAGGAGCAGGTATCTGAAATAGAGAAGAATGTGACAGCATCAGAAACATTACAGGCAGAGATTAAAAAGAATGTAGAGGTAATAGAGGAAGAAGCAAAGAAATTGAAGGAATATAAGAGGATAAACGAAGAGATATTAAATTTGAAGGCAACCTCACTGTCAATCCAGATCAGATCTTACGAAATTGATCTCAGTTCCTATGAACAGGCCTTACAGAAAAATCTGGAGGCAAAGGAACAGATGGATCTTCAGATTAACACATTAAAGGAAAGAGAAAAGGAACTTTTGAAAAAGAGAGAAGAGATAGAGTCTGGAATAAGCAAGGAACTACAACAGCAACTAACTTCCCTTAGAGAAAAAATCAATAATATTAAGCTTGAAAAGGCAAAAAAGGATGTAAGATTTCAAAACGAAAGCAACTCCATACTGGAGAAAAGGGAAAGAATAGATCAGAGTGAAGAAAAGATAACAGAGATCGAGAAAGAAATGGAAAAGATAGCTCAGGATTTCATCAGGTTGAAGGAGGATGAGGCAAAGTATAACAGCAACTATGAGGCAATGAAAACACAAATTTCACAGAGAATTGAAGCCCAAAGGCAAAGGTCTGTTGAATATCAGGAAGCATCAAAGAAGTTAAAGGGAATAGAGGAAGAGATAAATAAAGTCAATTCAAGGCTTACAAATCTAAGAAAGGATGAAAAGGAGCTGGATCAGAAGTATTCATCCATTGAGGGTATAATAGGCTCAAAGGAGGAGGCAATTACCTCAGAAAAGTACAAGGTAAGTGAGGTTAGGTGGAATCTCTCTCAAATAAAGAAGAATGATGGTGAAAAGAAGGGCAATTTCGATAAACTGAACAAGGAATATTTCGATCTGAAATCTGAAATAACTCAGCTGGAAGGAAACTTATCCAGAATCTCGTCAAGAATTGAACAGCTGGTAAGGGATACTGAAAAAATGAGGGCAATGATGGGCTCTCAGGGCGTTGCCAACAGATCCATATCAATTTTGATGGACGCCAAGGCCAAGGGTCTAATATCCGGAATACACAAACCAGTGAGCGATATAATATCATATTCCGATGAATTACAGCTTGCTGTGGAATCGGCAGCAGGAGGAAGATTGAATTCTCTTGTTGTTGACGATGAGAATGTGGCCCAACAATGCATTGAATATCTGAGGAGTAAACAGGCTGGAAGGGTGACGTTTCTCCCTGTTAATAAGATGGTTGGTGGCAGGGCAAGGGGAAAGGCCATAATGATCCTCAACGAAGGAAATACCATGGGGCTTCTGAGTCAAAATATATCCTATGACAAGCAATATGAGAATATAGTGTGGTACACATTTCAGGACACAATTCTTGTTAAGGACATAGAGACGGCAAAAAGATATATGACAGGTGTGAGAATTGTAACGCTAGCAGGAGATATATTTGAGGCAAGTGGGGCTATCAGTGGAGGCTTTCAGGAGAAAAAGCAGAGAAGAGGTAATCCTCAGGAATTAATGAAAATGGATGAGGAACTGGAAAGTAGCCGTACTGAAAAAGCTCAACTGGAATCAGCATTAAGGTTAAAGAAAGCACGATTTGAAGAGGTTCAAAGGGACCTAATGGAAGAATCCAAAAAGGGGAGCGAAGGTAAGGGAAGAGTTGAGACACTGGAAAAACAGCTGGAGGAATACACTTCCAATCTGAGCAGGATGGAGGAAGAACTCATAAAACTTAAAAATGAAAGATCTTCCCTCAAGGAGAAAATAGACAACCTCAGGAGGAATATGGAGGAAGAGGCATCTCTTGTAGAACAGCTAAACATGAAAAAGAAGGAGATGTATGATCTGATTGGAAACGATCAGGAAGGAGGTAACGATCTCAACGAAATGCAAAGGGAAGCGGATCTGCTCAATTCAAATTTAGTCTCCGCACGAAGAAAAATAACTGAAAGTGAAACAAACCAGAAAAGATTGTCTGAGAGAAAGATGGAACTATCCAAAGAAATATCGGATCTTTCCATAGAGATTCACGAAAGTGAGGAAGAGAAGAGGAGGCTTGAAAGAGAAATTAGAGAACTGGAAGAGGAAGCCAGGAAATATAATGCAATGGAGAAAGAGCTTAACGAGAGAAACTCAAAGATACTGGGTGACCTCAAGGGAATAGAAATTGAGATAAATCAGATCAATTTGAAGGTCGAAAAGATCAATTCTGAGAAAAATGCCATAGAAAACAGTATTTTGACAGCAAATATCAAAATAGGTGAATTTAAGGACAGGATATCAGAGCTTAAGAGTGAACTGGAATCCAATGGTGGAATTGTGCTCTCGGAATATTCCAGCGTTCAGAGAGTGAAATCCGAAATACTTTTCAGGGAAAGAAAACTTGAGGAGATTGGTGCAGTGAATCAACTTGCAGAGGCCGATCTGGAGAGAGAAACGAAGAGATTATCTGAATTAACTGAGAAAATAGAAAAATTAAGGGCAGAAATAGAAAGCCTTATTGAACTCATGGCAAACCTTGAAGAGGTAAAGAAGGTCAGTCTCATGAATCTGTATAATCAGGTCAGGGAAGAAATGAGGAAAATATTCGCAAGACTGACCAACGGTGGGGACGTGATTCTCTATCTCTCAGATGAGAAGGACCCATTAAATTCGGAGCTTCTGGTAAAGGCAAGGCCAAAGGGTACAACATACACAAAATTGAATGCATTAAGCGGTGGTGAAAAGAGCCTTGTTGCCCTATCATTTATTACAGCAGTTCAAAGAATTAAACCATCACCAATATATTTCCTTGATGAGATAGATATGTTCCTTGATGGCGCAAATGCTGAAAGGATGGGTGAACTGCTTAGGGAAAATTCAAATACTTCTCAGATCATAATGATTTCGTTAAAGAACGCAATGACAAAATATGCAGGTTCCCTTTTCGGAGTCACCCTGAACAGGCAGACGGGGTGTACTGAAGTATTCAGCAAGAGCTTTGAGGAGGGATACCCATCATGATTTCCACCGGTCTCAGTGAGCTTAAAAAGACTCTTATAACTCAGGCGACTGTTTTAGGCCTTAACTACACATACTACGAAAATATAGACCTGGAAGGGGAAGAGAATGACAGCAGGAAGATCATAGAGATCATGGAGAAATGCGTCACACAGAATATAGATCCCTGGAAGGTAAATGTTATAGATTTCGCGCGGATAGTAGGCGAACTTGTTGATAAAAATCTTGTATCGCTTCCTGAGGCCGGTTACATAATTTACAGATCCTGGGGTATAGTGTATCTTCAGTCTGAGGAGCTTTTGAAAGCATTCCAGAAGATAGAAGAATCAGGTTCTGATACAATCGTTGAAGAATTTCCTGAGAATCCATTGGATTATAATATGATGGAAAGGGAAGAGATGGAAAAACTCAAGATCTCTATGCCCATACACCATCACGAACCCAGAAAGGTTATGCTTGTGGAACTGATTGAAGTGATGAAGCAGACCGAGAGGATTAGGGAAAAAATAAAGAGAAATCCCGAAGTCCAGCAGATTAAAGACGTAGAAGGCATACTTTCTGCCCTGAATATGGATGAACCTGAAAAGGAACTTGAAAGAGTTATGAATAACATATTTTCAAGGTCTTCACCGGAATTCTTCATGGAATCAATCTGGGGTGACGATCGTGAATCCAGAATGAAATTTTTTATTTACTGCATGTTTATACAGAGGAACGGATTAATCGATATGAAGCAGGAAGTGTCCTATGACAGAATATGGATCAGAAAAACCAACTAGCAGTAAGAGAATTATAAGCGCAAGCGAACTGGCAGAATATGATTTCTGCAATGTTTCCTGGTATTTTACCAGAAATGGTTACGAGCGTTCCCAAAGATCGACGGCCAGAATGAATCAGGGGACTCAAATGCACATGGATTATGAGAGAAGGTATCATGCAGACAGGAGGAAATCAAACTCTCTCCTCGTAGCAATTCTTGTAGTTCTGGTTCTCATGCTTATCATTTTCCTGTGATTTGATGCTGCTGAATATCATCTATATAATCCCGGTTATCATAATTCTCGCAGTACTTGTATATCTGTATATCTCTGGAAGAAAAAGTGGACCAATATCTGAAATTCCACACGGTACAATGATATATGGAGATCTCCTTCAGGAGGGAAAGGTACTGGTATCAAGAAAGCACCTCCTGTCAGGAAAACCCGATAAGATTGTACGTCATGGAAATATAATTATTCCGTTCGAATACAAGAGTGGAATAGCCCAGGAGGAACCAAAACACACTCATGTATTGCAAATGGGAGTCTATTTCATAATTCTATCCGATCTGTACAGCGACTACGAAATAGGCTATGGAATTCTTCAATACAGTAATAAGAGATTTCAGATTGAGAACACGCCAGAACTCAGAGACGAAGTCCTGTCAAAGGCGGAAGTTATACGAAGAACCATGGGAGTTCCCGTAAGGAATCATAACAGGCCGGGCCGATGCAGAAATTGTCCATATTTGGAAATTTGCAGGCAAAGATTAATATAAATTTCTTAATTGAACCGCACAATGCTTAAAATTGATAAGAGTCTCTTTCAGGAAATTGTCACTGAGGAAGAGTTTGACAGCCTAAAACCAGGTGCTACGGGCTATATAGGATTTGAGCCTTCCGGAATACCACATATTGCCCAGATATTGCTTGTAGGCGAGAGAATCAAGGCCCTGAGTGATGCAGGTGTTAAAATGACCATACTTCTAGCAGATTGGCATGCAATGATAAATGACAAACTAGGAGGAAACATGGAGGAGATAAGAAAGAGTGGGGAGTTAATGAAAAGGGCATTTAAGATTTCTCTGGGAGGTCGTGATATTGATTATCTGTGGGCAAGTGATCTTATAGACAGAAAGGGATACCTTGAGGGTCTCATAAGAACTGCAAAGGCAACCACTCTTTCAAGGTTGAAAAGGGCACTTCCAATTATGGGAAGAACCGAAGGAGATGCCGAATCAGATTTCAGCAAATTCATATATCCTGTTATGCAGGTAAACGATATTGCAATGCTTGACGTTGATATTGCGCTGGGAGGAATGGACCAGAGACATGCCCATATGTTACAGAGGGATGTGGCTGAAAAATTGGGTATTAAGAAGGTCAAAGCGCTTCACACACCCCTCATGGGAAGTCTGAAAGGAAGTGGAAGGATGGATTCCTTCCAGAAAATGTCCAAGAGTGATCCCGATGGGGCCATATTGATCACAGATAAGGAAGAGGATATAATAAGGAAAATTAAGGGAGCCTACTGCCCTCAGGGCGTGTCAGAGGGAAACCCTGTAATGGAGATTCTGGACAAAATAATCCTACCTGCAGTTAAGGAGATACGAATAGATCGGCCAGAAAAGAAAGGTGGTCCAGTTGAATTTAGCAATTCCAGTGATCTTATAAAAACCTACAATGAGGGGCAGATTCATCCCATGGATCTTAAGGCGACCGCCTCAGGATACCTCGTGGAGATAATGAAACCCTACGGAAAACTTCTAGAAGAATGAATCCAGGTTGAACTGGTTCCCCCTTTCCAGAGATTTTGACAATTTTTCTATATAAGGCTCAACTCTTGTGGGTGAGAAGTTGTGCTTAACACATAGAAAATCAATTATCTTTTCCCTGTCAGGTGTACCGAATTTTATACTAATGTCGTGATTCGCCTCAGGTTTTATGAATATCTCCTTAACCTTGTCCAGTTCTGGAATCTCAAATCCCTTTTCCCTAATAACCTCCTGAATGGACCCGTGTTTTTTGATCAAATTAAGAGCAGTTTTTGGGCCAACCTTTCTGATTCCGTCATTGAAATCTGTTCCGACCAGGATGCCGATATCTATCAATTGATCCCTGGTTATTGAAAGGCTTTCAAGATTTTCCTGAAGGTCAATATATTCAGGATCCACTGATATGTATATGTTTCTACTGGAAATCCTTCTTCTGCCATATATTGTAAAATTTCTGAGCACCCTTTTTGCTCCAAACAGGAGACAATCATAATCCTGGGAAATTACGGCCTGTACTATTCCATCACTGCTCATAACTGAAGCCTGTGCCTCACCTTCAGAGGGTGCCTGTACAAAAGGTAATCCCATGTATCCCAAAAGTTGTTTACTCTCCTCTATCATATCAGTAGTTATTCGATTTATTGTTCTCTTAAGTCTGGCTATCTTCTCCAAATCCTGATTTGCAATGGCTTTTTCCAGTTCCTCCTCGTTTCTCTCCTTTATCAGTCTTCTCTCTTCAAGGGTCTTCAGTTTCATGGGTGAAGGTTTGCCGTCAAAAACGTATACGGGCCTCATGCCATCCTCCATAAGTGCGATGGTTCTGTAAAATATACCACTTAAATGTGATGTCACGTTTCCATTTGCATCCATTAAGGGGGTGCCATCTGGCTGTCTTATACCGCTTAAAAACTGATATAACATATTATAGGCATCCACAGATACGGTGTTTCCTGAAAAATCCTTTAGGGCAGTTTTGTGTTTGATCAGAATTGGTTCTAGATTTACACCCATGTATATTCCATATGCTTATTCATATTAAAACTCACCTCAAACAAACTATTGGGGAGAACAGGATAGGCCGGAATCTGTTATGTAAAAGTCAGTGAATTTGCTCTCACCAATGGATCTGTGTTTAATTATTGTCATTCTTCTTGTTCCGGTTGGTAACTTTTCAAGTTTCAGGATGGTTTTGGAGTAGTGGTCAAGAAAGTAACCACCGTATGGTGTTATATCCTGAATATCGGGATCAAAATAGATCTGATTTGCTATAAGCACAGTAATATCATATTCAGTGCACAACCTTTGCAAAATACCAAGTTGTCGCTGCATGGATATGTTTTTGCTCTTTTCGTCCTTTTCAAGCCTCAGCATGGCCGTGAATGAATCCAGTATCAAAACCCTAAATCGCTGATCCTTCTCAATCATCTTTTCTGATTTTATAACCGCAACTTCCTGATCAGAGAAATCACTCACACGATAGAGGCTAATCTTTGATGAAATATCACTTTGGCCTCCACCTATCTGCATAAATCTGTTTTCTGAGAAACCTTCTGTATCGATGTATATGACCTTTTCACCAGCATAGGCTGCGCTGACAGCCATCTGCATCGCAACATTTGTTTTCCCTGTTCCGCCCTGACCATAGATCTGATTTATAACTCCACGATCAATGCCTCCCCCTAAAAGGGTGTCTATGCATCCTATACCCAGTGGAAGTTTTTCGTCACCTTTTATTTCCCTTAATTTCATCTCTCTCCTCTTTAATCGATATTATAAAATCGGCCAGATCCATAAAATCATCACTTCGAAGGTTGAAGCCGTGAATATTTTCATAATCCAAGTCATTGTTGAAGCTTATGGAATAGTCTGTGCTGGTAAACATGCTTTCGTCATCTGGCGAATCGCCTACCGATATTGAAAATTCAGGACGCTTTCTGGAAACATATTCCTCCACAATCATTCCCTTTTTCTTTGGATTAACTACAGCTTTACCCTCTGGTTGTATGATTCCGTCCTTTGCAAATATTATGTTTGCGTAAACCTCTGATGCGCCTATCATTTCGCCGATCCTCTGAGCCAACCAGTTAATTCCACCAGAAACTATGACTATTTTGAAACCGTTTGCAATGAGTTTTTTACAACCATTTTCTGCGTTTGGAAATAGTTCAATCTGATTCAACAGATGTAGAATTGTATCTGCATTTCTCGCCCTGCCAGACTGTATCCACAGGGCAAGATCCAGTGTGAGAAACTTCTCGTAGGTTATCCTTCCGGTCTTGAAGTTTTCATAATTTTTCGAATTGTCTATTCCAAGATTTCTGTTTACATAATTCCAGCTGCTCTTTTCCCTGGTAAGTACCCCATCCATGTCGAAAAAAATAACGGGATTTCTATCAGTATGGTCTGGAGAATAGGGAAGTCCTCCCATCATTTCCGCACACCTCGCACTTTCCACTCTTTCCTCTGTTCATTATATGCCCCATCATGGTCAAACCGGTCTGGGCCTCCATTCTTTCAGCGCACTCCTTTTCGTAACACAGGATTTTCGTTGTGATATGTGACTCCTGTCCCTGGACTCTTATACCCTCAAGGTTATCATCAAGTATTCGTAAGGAGCGTTCCCTTAAGGTATCAGACACCTCATCCAGAAGCCTTACAATTTCCTCAATATTATCGATTCCTAATTTTGTCCTTCCCTTTTCAGTCCTCTTTTTTACTGTTATGGTTCTTTCCTTTATTTCCCTGTCACCAATCTCAATTCTCAAGGGTACTCCTTTCATCTCCCAGAAGTTATATTTATATCCCGGCGTGTACGAATTCCGATCGTCCAGTTTAGCCCTGATTCCAATATTCTTCAGTTTGGCTAAAACTTCCTTCGAATATTCATTTAGGCCATTCTCCCTTCCAGGAATTGGAACTATTATAACCTGTATGGGAGCTATATGGGGTGGAATTATTAATCCCATGTCATCCCCATGGATTGAGATTACAGCTGCCACAAGTCTTTCACTCATTCCGAATGTTGTTTGATGAACGTATTCGCTCTCTCCATCCTCTTTGGCAAATTTAACGTCATAATTTTTTGCAAAGTTCTGACCATATTGATGTATAGTTCCAATCTGAAGTGTTCTGCCGGATGGCATTACAGTGTCGAATGCTCTTGTATAAACAGCTCCCGGAAACTTATCCCATTCCGGTCTTTCGACCTCTAAAAATGGTATGCAAAGCATATGGGTAAAATAATTCCACTCCCGTCTATAAATTTCCAGCTGGTTCTCCGCATCATCATAGGTTTCGTGAGCAGTATGACACTCTATGAAATGAATATCCCTTGACCTCATGAAGGGCCGGGTGTGCTTTGTTTCGTACCTCCAAACCTGAACAATTTGGAATATTCTCAGTGGGAGGTCTGAATGATCCCTTATCCACAATTTGAACATTGGATACATGGCAGCCTCACTGGTAGGTCTCATGGCAAGATCATCTTCAAGGGATTCTCTACCGCCCTTGGTTATCCAGAAAAGTTCCTTCTCAAAGCCCTTAATATGTTCAAATTCAACTTCGAACATTGTCTTTGATATGAGTGCTGGAAACATCACCTCACCAAAATCATCCTTCTTGAATCTTTCCCTTATCATTTCATCTATATTTTTCATCAATTCGTAACCATAGGGCATCCATACATTCATACCCTTTATTGGGTATCTCTTATCCGTAAGCTCTGAAAGTTCCACTATTTCGTTATACCATTCGCTGAAATCTTTTTTTGAATATTCCATGCAATAAGTTAATTTCAATTCCCTTATTTAAATTGTTGAATGCCTGTCCTCCTGCACAATATTGAAATTTATTTTCGTTTATATTTATTCTGCTTTAAACAGTAATTCATTCCTTTGAAAATTTTTAATTAACTTGTCAAATAAAGTTTCTCCTCAGATGAACTTCCCAGATCTTTTTTCTTTGGTTCTGGCAAGAGAATCAATGTTATCAATAAACCTGCCAATGAGAAAATAGATAGGATTGAAAAAAGACCTGATGTACCTATGGCTGACTGAATCAATAGATTAAGGAATGTACCTAAAAAAGCACCTATTTTCCCGGCTGAGGCTGCGATTCCTGTTCCAGTACCTCTTGCCTGTGCCGGAAAAATCTCAGGAGGATACACGAATGTTGTCAGATTAGGTCCAAACTCAATGAAAAAATAACTGAGCCCAAAAATTGCTATGAAAAGCATGACATGGGACGCAGATTCTATTGCTGGGAATATAAAGAGAAGACCAAAAGTCAAGGCCATCATTAGGAATCCAATGCTCTGAATTGTCTTTCTTCCTATTCTGTCAATAGTGAAGGTCGCAATCCAGTATCCGGGAAAGGCAAATAGGGCAAATATGATTCCTGTGATCTCTGTTTTGTAATAGACCTCTGAAAGGCCTTTTAAGGTGGTGGGAACCACTGAAGAAATCATAAAGTCCGACATTATGGTGTTACCATACAGTGCCCAATCCATCAGAAACCATGATATGGACGTTCCAAAGATTAAAAGTCTAAGCCTTTTATCGTAGAGAATTTCCTTAAACGTCATTTTTCTTAGTCTTTCAGTCTTTTCCTCTTCCGAAAGTTTCATTCCCGTATATTTTTCAAGTTGAGAGATCGATTCCTCGTTCATATTTCCCAAGGAAGCTGTGTATCTTGGTGTCTCCGGCATCTTCTTTCTATAGTATATAACAATAAGGGCAGGAATCGCCCCAAAAAAGAGCAGCAGTCTCCATAGAATTCCAGTCCCTACTGAGAAATATAGAAGGGCAAGTGTGATTGATGGCCCTGCTAAAAATCCTATGCTTTGCATGGAAAATACCATTCCAACCCATTTACCCCTGCTCTTGGTGTTTGAATATTCCGTCATGATCACTGAACTTGAAGCATAATCACCTCCAATGCCTACACCGAGTATGAAACGCCATGCAGTTAGTGCAAATATATTTCCCGTGGGAGTTAAAAGGGAACTTCCCAAAGCTCCAACTATAAGAAGAAACATTTCCAGTCCGTATATCCTTCCTCTTCCTATTCTGTCTATAACTCTCCCAAATACTATGGCTCCAAGAGCTGCAGCGAGAAGTGACGAAGAATCCAGTATGGAAATATTTAAGTTACTAATTTTTGACCAGCCACTGAGGGGGAGCAGGCTTGTCACAACTCCAATTATGAATATGTCATAAGCATCAGTGAAAAATCCCATTCCCGATATTATGAGAGTCTTTCTGTGAAATTCTGAATCTCCTGCATTATCAAATGAACTGATAAGTTGACCTGAAGAATTTGTATTTGCTTTACCTCGACTCATTTCTTTTTTCAATTCAATATATCCCTATTATCTTCAATATAACCTATATAATCTATATATTTAACCATCCTCAATTTTGATACTCATCTAAATGACACAGCGTAGAAAATAAATTATACGCAATCAAACTATATCCAGACATGGATTTGATGAAATTAGACGATAGGGATTTTATTATTGAGGTGGCCAGAAGAATAATTCCGGTTAAGTCCATAAGTCCAGCTTCCGGTGGTTCAGGTGAAGGTGAGAGGGCCCACGTAATACAGAATATTCTAAAAGAAATGGGTTTTGAAGATTTTAAGACCTATTCTATAGAGGACGATAAGGGGGTTGAAAGGGTAAGTGTTGTATTGAAAGTGGGAAATAAGGAAAAGACAGTATGGCTAATCTCTCATACAGATACTGTTCCAGAAGGCGATTCAAAGCTCTGGACAAAACCGCCCTTTGAGGTAACTGTTGAAGGAAATAAAATATACGGCAGAGGTACCTCTGACGATGGGCAGGCAGTATTTCTCTCATTCCTTCTTCTGAAACATCTCAAACCAGAATCTCTTAAATACAATCTGGGCCTGGCTTTCGTGGCAGATGAGGAGGTGGGAAGCAAATATGGCATCCAATATCTTTTAGATCAGGATATTTTCAGGCAAGATGACATCATATACGTTCCGGATTCTGGTGTTGAAGACGGTATGGAAATTGAAACTGCAGAAAAGAGCATACTGTGGCTACAAATCACAGTAAAGGGGAAGCAATATCACGCAAGTCTGCCCCAAAATGCCATTAATGCCAATAGGGACGGTATGGAATTTATTCTTCAGGTTGACAAAATGTTACACGAAAAGTACAATGGTAAAGATGACATATTCAACTATCCCTATTCCACCTTTGAACCAACAAAACACTTGAAAAATGTGGACAATATAAATACGATTCCTGGTCTGGAAACCTTCTACATGGACTGCCGTGTCTTGCCTCAGTACGATTTAGATAATGTAATGGATGATATTCAGATGCTGAAATCTGAATTCGAACAGAGCCACAAATCAAGAATAACCATTGATATTGTACAACGAGAGCAAGCTCCAATTCCAACCCCCGCAGATTCCCAAGCTGTTCAACTTCTAAAAGAAGCACTTTCCAAGAGGGGTGGAACCCCAAGGGTCGTGGGGATAGGCGGTGGAACCTGTGCGGCATTCTTCAGAAGAAAGGGGATGAATGCTGTTGTCTGGAGCACCACAATGCCAGATGTGGCTCATCAGGTTGATGAGTATTGTGTTATTGATCATATCCTGATGGATCGGGAAACAGTTGAACAGATAATCTACTAACTCTCATCCCCTTTAGATAGATCCCTTAATCTCTGAACTCCATCTATCTCGTTGATAATTTCTATTACTTTTTCAGGTACGTCCTTTTCCCAATTTCCACCGCTGATCATCTTTTCTCTTATTTTTGTACCTGACCACTCCACTCTGTTAATAAGATCCATTGAGCGAACGGCGTAATTCTTCTCATAAAATAGTCTTTTTACCATTGGGTTATTGCTGTAGACAACATCAAACTTAGGTGTTAAAGACTCCACGTGGGCAACCCATAATGGATTAGAATTCACATCCTCAATTGGAATTATGTAAAAATTAAAAATTCCATCACCCTCCAGTGTGTTGGAGATCATTATATGTCTTTCTCCAGCCGTAAAGGGATTCTGTAAGGTATGGGAATACTGTGCACTTCCTATCCCAATTATAACGGATTTATGTTCTTTCAGTATTTCCTTTATAACTTCCAGATGTCCAAGGTGAAAGGGCTGAAATCTTCCTACTATAAAAGCTCTCGAACCGTTAATCACTCTTCACCATCTCACACATTTTCATTTCCGAATTGTCAAAGATGAACCAGTTTAGTGTGTCTGTAATTTCTGATTTAGTTTTCTCGGCATTTTTCAAGAGTTCAACCAGCTCATTCATCCCTTCAACAGTATATTGTCCCTCTGAGTTTAGCAATGAATTGATCTTTGCCTCTATGGATGATATTTCATCATTAGAGCCGCTTACCAGATTACTGTCTCCCAAAGATAGTAACACAGCCTTACCCAATTTCTTCCCCCTTTTGCCATCAGTTACTTCAATTTTTAGTTTTTCATTGAAAAATATTGAATTCATAAGTTTAAGTAAAGCATCTATTGAATAGACATTTTCCTGGGGTTCCGATTTAATACTATCTTTTCTCGTGAAATTGAGACCACCAAAGAGGTAATTTTCTACGTTCCTGAACACTCGAGTTTTCATAACGGTTATTTTATTCATAGTGTCAACAAAATCAGCCCATCTGTTCAGGAGATCCCCCTTTTCAGAAGGTATGTGATTTTTTGCCAGGTCCACCCACAGTGGGCGTTCGTTGATCACGGGTACCGGTATATGTGTATCATTTGGGGATGTATATGGGGGAGGAGAAATCAAACTATCAATCATATCCCGGGCTACTTTTCTCAGGGTAACATAGTGCTTTTCAAGTTTTTCCCTTATAAATTCCTGATGTCTCATCTCCTCCGTTATTTTTTCAACCTCTCTGTTAATTTCCACCTTTAATTCTTCCTTTACTGTTTCTTCCTCTTCTTCCGATTCGTCACTATAGTTTTCCTCTTGTGGTTCTCCAGCCACAATGTCAACTGGATCATTATGACTTTCATCACCGATTAAAAGACTCATCATATTTGACACGTCGTTTCTTAATTTTCTCAACATGAAAAAATCAGATAAGACCAATAGAAGAGCAAAGGAAACAATAATTATAATTAGGGATTCGATGCTCATTATATCCTGCTCATCTCCATCATAAATTCCTTTAGCTTTTCCATTCCTTTCCTTATGGTTATCTCGTCGGTTGCATAGGATATTCTGAAGTGGTTCTCCCCCTGGCTTCCAAAAACCGACCCTGGTGTCAGGATCAGGCCCTTTCGTTTTAGAGCTTCCTGGCAAAATTCCACTGAGCTTAAATTTATATCGTATTTTGGAAATACGTAAAATGCACCCTCCGGGCGATTAAGTGTTAAGCCAGGGATGTTTTCTATAAGTGAAGTTATCAACTCAAGGCGTTTTTTGAACACTTCCCTCATTCTTTCTGGGCTTTCATCGTCGTTCAGTGCCTCAAGTGCTGCCATCTGGGATATGGATGGCGCACATGTGATTGTTTGCTGTTGAAACTTATCGGCAGCTTGGATCAAAGCGCTGTTTGAGATCATATAACCAATTCTCCATCCGGTCATTGCATAACTTTTAGAAAAACCGCTCATCAAGATGGTGTGGTCCATCTGTGGATCCAGTTCAAAAGGGCTCTGAATTGAGCCCTCATAAACAAGTTTTTCATATATCTGATCAACGATGAGATAAATATCCTCATCAATACACAATTTTTGTAATTGCTTTATTTGTTCACGGGAGAATACTTTCCCCGTTGGATTCGATGGATTTGAAATTATTACGCCCTTTGTCTTGGGTGTAATGGCATTTTCTATATTCTCCATGTTGAGTGAGAAATCATCATTGGATTTTACCCCAACAGGTTTTATGCCATATAAATTTCCAATTTCAGGGTATGATAGAAAATATGGCTCGGGAATTATTATCTCGTCCCCTGAATCAGCAATTGCAAGATAGGAAAGATTTATGGCAAATTTTGTTGGCGTAACAATTACATTCTCTTTACTCAGACTTCTGGCATCTCCTGGAAGAACTTTTTTAAGTATTTTTTCTCTTAATTCAGGGAATCCTTTTGATGGTGTATAATGTGTATATCCTTTTAAAGCCTCCTTGAAAGCATATTCAATTATGGGCTCTGGAGTAAGAAAATCTGGCTCCCCGATGCCAAAATTTATGACCTCTTTCCCTTCTTTCTTCATCGCGGAGGCCATATTGGCCATAGAGACTGTTGCTGATTCTGAAACATCTGATACTCTCTTAGATAGCACATGGAATTATTGTTATTCCGTTATTAACATTTTTCAATTATGTTTGTACACCTGAATAGAGTTTAAAACACTGTAACCTGAAAATGTGTAAATTTAAGGTCTTATAATAAAAAGTTGATCTTAATTAAGACCTCACTTCCAGATCATCCGGCATTTCTTTGAACTGTTCTTCTTACGATAGGTTTAATTCCCAAGCAAAATATTATGCACCTTCTCTCTTCCATCGGAACTGCATTTAGAAACTTTTTTTACTCTCAACTTAGCTGTTGAATATTCCAGGTTGCCTAACCTTAGTTTTCAAAAGATCTCTTAAACTGGATTCCCTCCATATGATTATTTAAAAGGGGATATTTGTCAGTTAAAGTGAAAATTTTTAATTGATTCCTGCTTTCTTAAAAATTTTATCAGTTGACGAATTCATAGTCATATATAACCATGACATCTGAATTTTTCTCCTTCTCCCTGACTGCATTTATTACGTTTCTGGCATTTACCATATTGTCTGCATAGCATACAAATACCCCAGATTTCTCATCTCTGATTTGAAAAATTGAAATTTGCGAAAGAATCGGTTGTAATGTCTCCTGATTATTGGAAAATATGCTAAATAGAACAATATCTGTCTTTGAAAGATCCACCTTTGCAAAGACTGCAAGAAGATTATTCTTTGTCAGATAATTATATCTCCTCTTTACTCTTATCACAGGCTGATCAATTGCCTTTGCAATTTCAGAAATTTTGGCCCTTGGCATTTTCCTCATTTGTTCAATAATCTGTAAATCAACCTCCTTTGAATTTGCAGAATACCTGTCTCCAGGAGGAATATACCTCATAACTGGCTCACCTAGCTTTTTGGCGAAGTTTTCAATCTTCTTATTTATCTCATCCTCATTACTCCCTTCAACACCGTAAAGGGTGATTTTCTCGAGGCATTTCAACTTACTGACATAGTCCCTATCTATCTGTTCCTCAGAAACAAAAGCAGCATATCCCTCAATCATCCCATAAATTCTTGGACTTACGTGAACCTTGAAATCCTCTATAATCTGATCATCAATCATCTTAGACATTCTATAGTTCAAAGTTTGAGCTGAAATACCCAAAGATTTAGCAATCTGCCTTTGAGGTGTTCTACCATCTTTCAGAAGGTAGAAAAGTATTTTTTTGTCAACCGCGTCCATACGATCAGACAAAGAAAACAGTAGATAATCTTTGCGGAATCATGATAAAAATTCTCCCTATTCAAGAGTAATATTATGAAGAGTCTTCTCAGATAGCTCTTGTATTAGATAATAAAAATTTTTTTTATCATTCCTTAATACAGTCTCTTTTTTTTAGGAAAATATGATTAACGGCAAAAAATTAGTCAACAAGAAATTTGTTGTGTTGGCCATATGGATAGTTGTGATTCTACTTTCCGTCCCAGCTGTGATGTCATATGGACACTATCTGAATTATTCAAATGGAACATCAACCCCAACAGGAAGCGAATCCTATGAAGCATCTCAGATCTTATCAAACACATCCCAGAGAGATCAAAGTCTGGAGATCGTGATTCAGGGAAATGTCTACACAAACTTATCACTTGATCGAAAGGTCTTGAAACTTCAAGATGCAATAAACGAGTCCGGTATAAAGGGAATTAAGGCAGTTTCATCCCCACTAAATGAGTATGAAACTTACATAGAAAATTTAGCAGGATCCACAGGATATCTGGTAGATTCCTTGTACTCTAAGATTAATAACACATCTCAAATTATCTATAATTTCCCTTACCAATTCTATGTTCACTGGAGTAATTATTCTTACAATAAATCCGATATTAATATATCTGCCAGGGAGAGCGGTTTTAACAATTCATCATACGAACGTATTTTTATATATAATCTTGGGAATTTGAAAGGCTCTGGGATTTCATTGATCAAACAGGACATAAATCTGACTTTGAATGAGATAGGACATGTATTTCCACTTCAGAACTTTGTCGTTTCTCATGTTAGCATACTTAATTTCAGCAATAAAATTTCTCTGAGTTCTGCAACTTCCGCATATGTATCTGATGATATAGGCTTTAATCTATCCTGGCAGATTGTTTATTCTATTATTTCATCCAGTGACCCCGGATACTTTTATGTCTATAATTTTGGCCTTAATGGAGCACCGTCCTTCATTACATCCCAGGGAGTAAGCCCAAATAGTGCAATTATGTTATTGGATGTGGATTTTAACGCTCCATCTGGTTTTCAATACAGAAACGGCTCATCTCCATCTCAAATCGCATATCCAAAAATAGAAAACTTAACGAGTACCTATCTAAACAATAGTGCCATAGTAACAGGCACAGGAGCAATATCAGTGCAGACTGCCCAGGTTACTGCAAAATCTGGTTTTGCCTTTGGATTGATATTCATAATACTTCTAATAGCTATATTTATCACTCTGGTATCTTACTGGTCCTCCTTAGTTGCTTTATTCTTGGTAGGGCTATCTCTTCTGATGGGTTATGTTTCAATATTCATCACTGGTCTAATCATAGGTAACGTATCATTTATCGTCAATTACACCTTAACTGCCGTAATTTTGGGAATATCTACTGACTATCTGGTTTTCATAATCTCCCGCTATAGAAGGGAAATAAGGGAGGGAAAGGATCCAAAGGAGGCAATTTTTAAGGCGACAGACACGGCAGGGAAAGCTGTGATAATAAGTGGTATAACCGTAGCTTTCACACTTCTGACTTTCTCCTTTGTACCTACTTTTCTAGATTGGGGCATTGTTCTATTTCAGGCGGTTATCTACACAGTACTGATTCAGGTAACACTCCTACCCATTTCTGTTTATTTTCTAAGAAACAGATTAATAATGAAAAGAGGTCTAAAACCTTTAACATATGACTCCCATAAGAGCTCTGTTTTCTACAAGACCACAGATCTTTCTGTGAAAAAAGCATCAGCTGTTGCTTTGGTTTTTATAATACTGGGAACCATGGGTGTTTACTTCTTTTACACAGTTCCAACCACATATAATTTTAATACGGGACTTCCTCAGGATCTATCTTCCGTGAAAGGTTTGAATTTAATATACCAAAATTTCGGTGAAGATAAAATATTCCCGGTCTTTGTTATATATAAGGCAGGCTTTGTCACTTCTCATCTTAATAATACTGATAATCAAAGTTTGATCAAAGTAGCAAACGCTCTTAGAAGTGAGCAATTCGTTACATCAGTCAGTGGTCCTTTCATTAGCGGTAAGAACATATCAAATCGCATAAATCCAATTAATTTTCAAATAGACCATGGCAAGTATTTTCTATTTATAGTTACCTTGAATTCAAACCCCTATTCAGATACAGCGATTCAGGATGTAATGCATCTAAGATCAAATAGCAGCTATATTGTTGGCGGCTTAACTTCAGAGATAATAGATGAAAGGGCCCAGAACAATTCCATTTATTACAGTCTTGAAATTTTTATACTTATCTCCATATTTGTAATCCTGTTGATTGCTTTCAGGCAATTAAGATACCCAATAATAGCTATTTCCGGAACCTTCTTCAGCATTTCATGGTCTACATTTATTTTATACTACATTTCAATGTTTATTTTGCATATTCAGTTGATTTATCTAATACCAGTCATATTATTCATAATTCTTTTCAGCATTGGAAACGACTACACTGTATTCATTGCATCAAACATAAAGGAAGAGACTAAAAAAGATGGATTTGAAGAGGGTATAAGAAAAGGTATGGTAAATGGAGCCAAGACGATCACAGCCCTTGGCCTTATACTAGCCTTCTCTTTAGGTGCACTATCTTTAATCCCAGTTGCATTTTTGGAGGAATTAGGAATAGCCTTCATTATTTCACTGCTCATTGACACATTTCTGATCAGAACATTCTACTTCCCAGCATTGCTCACTATATTTCACAAAATTGCAGATTGAGAAAAAGTGAAACAAAACATAATAATCAAAGTCCATATTTTTATTCAATTATGAGACTCCAAACTTTGTTATATCTATGGAGACACTCCTTCATTTTTCATATAGTGTCATAATTATCTAGTTTAAACCAAAAAATGAATGGTCACGTAATCTCGTGTTCATAAAGGTTGATAATTATTGTCAATTAATATTCTTCATTTATGTACCGTCTTCGTTTAGGGAAAATTAATTAAGCAATAGTATTATCATTATGCATTGAAAATCAATTCTAACAGTGTAAGAGGTTTATTGGGAAAAAAGAATGCCGACGCAAAACCTGAAAGTGAACAAATGAAAAATTCAAAGATAGGCAAATATATTTTTGATTCCATTACTCATCCAGGTAAAATAAGAGAAAATAATGAGGATAGTCTTCTTGTATCAGAAACCAGTTTTTTTTCACAGGAAAAGCAGGCTTCCTTAATATTTGCAGCCATAGCAGACGGGCTTGGTGGGATGAAGGATGGGGAAAAGGCAAGCTATGTTGCGGTGACAAAATCCTATGGATATTTCATTGAGAATCTCTCTTTCGTTATAAGCGGAGTATCTTATGATAAGGTTCTCTTCAAGACTCTTCAAAAGGCTAACAGCTCCATAAATGAATTAAACGAAAAGAGGGAAAAAGAGAATCATATGGCATCTACATTGACCTTAGTTGCAATAGGCGGTTCGCAGGGCTATTTTGTTCATTCAGGGGATTGCTCAATTATAAAGGTAAATTCTAAACTGGAGCATCTAAATAAGTCTCATAGAATGCCCAAAACTAATCAGATTTATTCTTGCCTTGGGGTTGGTAAGGATGTTGAAGTTGATTCGGGAGTATTCACCATTTCAGAGGGGGATTCCATATTAATCTGTTCTGACGGATTGACTGATATGGTCAGTGATAATGACATTAAGAGATTGGTTGCCCAAAACAAAGAAAATCCAGAAAAGGTGTGTCATTCTCTTGTAGATCTAGCACTGGAAAATGGGGGAAAGGACAACGTATCAATAATTTATATTTACTGTAATAGTTAGTAGGAAAAATTTGAAATTTTTTAAGTTTTCTCATTATTTCTAAATGTTTTTTTGGATATTCCTTATTTTTTTGATTCAATACTTTCATTGTGGGAATATTTTATGATCCATTATTTGGTGCCGAAACATTAGTCTTATATTATGATAAAAGATAACTCCATGTGGTAGTTTCTGAAAAGTTTCAGGAAAAAGAATTAAAGGATATACTCTATGAGTCAGCAGTTCACACACTTAAGGAAGTTTGTGATAAATTAAGCGAACGAAATTCTAAGTTCAACTGGACAGGAATTTATGTACTGTCAGGCGATTATTTACTCCTTTCCGCATTCCACGGAGAAGCAACAGAGCACGTAAAGATAAAAGTCGGAGAAGGTCTTTGTAGCCTTGCCATAGTTGAAAACAAGACAGTAAATGAAAAGGATGTAAAATCTAACAGCGAATATCTGGCTTGCTTTGTAAGTACAAATTCCGAAATAGTTGTGCCCATAAGATACGGGGATAAGGCAATAGGCGAAATAGATATCGATTCCGATAGTAAGGCGGCATTTGAAAGTTCCGATGAAGTGTTTTTGGAAAAAATAGCTGAATACCTTTCTCCACTTGTAAAGATCATATATGATTATCATGCGCAATAAGTTAGGAAAGGAGACATTTTTCCAACTTTCCATACTCTCATTTATTCAATTTCTAAGACTCAGTGGAGTTTTTCTTGTGATACCTGTCCTTGCCCTTTACGCTACGAAATTCACAAGTTCAGGCATCCTTGTTGGAATTTCCCTTGCAGCATATGAAATATCCATGGCCATAATGCAAATACCTTCTGGCAGGCTTTCCGATAAATATGGGAGGATAAATCTCATAAGAATGGGGTTGCTCATCTTTTTGGCCGGAAATCTATTCAGCTGGTATGCGTCGAACATTTACGAGCTTATAATAAGCAGATTTATTGCCGGTCTTGGAGCAGTGAGTGCACCTATCACGGCTCTTTCTCAGGAGATAGTACCAAGTGATAGGAAAAATACTGCCATGGCAATTGTAGGAAGCGGTATTGGTGCAGCCTTTATGCTTGGTACAGCCCTGTCACCACTGATAGGATATTTCATTCACATTAGGAATATATTCCTCATTTCCTCGTTATTTGCTCTGGTTGGAATTATAATGGTTAGTTATGTGAGCGATAAGGGAATCAAAAGATCTTCACAAAGGTTTCATATAAATGAGGCGACATTGCTCCTATCACTCGGGTCGCTTTTATTCAGTGTTGCAAGTTTTATAATAATTTACGCAATTCAAATTTATGCAGGAATCACATTTGGTGTGTATGAATATGGAATAGTTCTTCTAATTCCCGTTATTCTCTCTGGTGTAATAGCTCTTTACATTTCAGAAGCATATGGAAGAAAGAGGCATTTGAATTTTGTGAAAACATCTGCACTAACCATAACGCTTGGGATTATGGTGGTATTTACAGGGATATTCTTTAACCTTCCATTTCCAATAATCACTCTGTTCCTGATCCCCTTTTATGTTGGTTTTTCTCTTTATGAAATATCTACAATACCTGCGCTTACGTCCAGTATAAGGAAAGAAACCTATGGTTCAAATATAGGCTTCTTTTACGCACTTCAGTTTGCAGGTAACGGATTGGGAGCAGCACTTGGTGGAGCAATTGGTGGACTAAAACTAACCGGTCAATCAGCAATTCTGCTTGGAACCTTAGGTTTGGTTGCGGCTGCAACCGGCTCACTTATTTTTATAATCTCACAAAGATTCCTTAATTCTCTGGAAAGTCCTGTCTGAAGGTTTCAGTGCTCCAATTGCCAGTATTTTACTATTTTCGAAATCTATAATAGAAATACTTGCATTTCTTATGTCCACTCCTTTTGCATCCTCTTCGTCCATATCAAGAATGTTGCAAATCAGAGCCTTAATGGGCAGGTTGTGGGATACATATATGGATAGACCTCTGTATTTCAGGGCACATTTCTTAAGACGTTCCCCGTTTTCCTCGAAGGGTTCTATTCCATATTCAGATCTGTGGAACTTAGGTAACTCGCTAACTGGCCTATTATTGTATGGTCCAAGAAATGTTTCCCGCAGATCTTCGTCTATGATTGTTTCTCCTGTAAAGTTCATGCCCTTTGCCACGTATTCAGCTGTCTGCCTTGTTCTGACAAGTGGGCTTACCACAAATCTATTAACGTAATCCCTCATATTAATTAGATTCATGCCGGCCCTTTCTGCCTCTTTAACTCCCTTTTCTGTGAGTGGATATCCGTTCAGATCGTGAGAAACTATGCCACTTGAGTTTGCAGTGCTTTCACCGTGCCTTATGAATATTCCAATGTTTGTCACGATCGTAGATAATAAAAACATATTAATACTGTTCATATGCTCGAATGTGATAATGTGGAAGAGAATTACAATCACCTCAAGGAAGAAATGAGTCCCTACCTGAAACAACACGCTAAAAATCCTGTTGACTGGTACCCATGGAGCGATGAAGCACTTAATAAGGCTAAGATGGAGAAGAAGTTAATCTTTGTAAGTATAGGTTATTCCACCTGCCATTGGTGCCACGTGATGGAAAGGGAGAGTTTCAGTCGCCAGGATGTGGCAGATCTTATGAATAAATTTTTTGTCTCAATCAAGGTAGACAGGGAGGAAAGGCCTGACCTTGATTCCTATTTTATAGATTTTGCAATGAAATCAACGGGTTCGGCAGGATGGCCACTTAATGTAATATTGACACCAGAACAGATCCCTGTGTTTGCATTCACATATTTACCAAGGGAGAGCAGAAGAGGGAATATGGGATTAATTGAAACCCTTGGAAGCATCAGTGAGATATGGAAGGAGAACCCTGAAAATATATATGAAACATCAAACAAGAACAGGGCCTTAAATGTGCCGTCTAAGATCTCAACGGGAAATCAATTTAGAAGAGAAAATGAGTTTCTTGCCTATAATCAGATGAAAAGGATGTATGATCCGGAGTTTGGTGGATTTGGAAGAGGTATGAAATTTCCAACTCCTCACTATATTTCGTTTCTTTCAAACTATTTCCTAAAGAGTAAGGAAAAAGATTCAATAATGATGGCTGAGAAGACAGTTGCATCAATCCGGATGGGAGGCATATTCGATCATGTAGGCAAGGGTTTGCATAGATATGCCACAGATACAGGATGGAAGATACCCCACTTTGAAAAAATGCTCTATGATCAAGCTTCCATGATTTACGCCCTTGCTCAGCTGAAAAGGGCGACTGGAAAAGAAGTATATCAAAAAATGACAATGGAAATAATCAAATTTCTTGAAGAATATATGGCTTCGCCTGATGGTGGCTTTTATACTGCAATGGATGCAGATAGTGAAGGAACAGAGGGGAAATATTATACGTGGACAGCTGATGAATTGAGGACGATTCTTGAGGATTCCTTTAATGAATTCTCAAATTTATTCAATGTAAGGGATGATGGAAATTATGTTGATGAGGCAAGGGGAATTTCAACTGGAAGAAACATCCTCTATCTTAATAACAGTTCCAGTAATACTGAGAGATTTTTAGGAGAAGGTGAATTCTGGCTTTCCAACGAAATTGAAGTTTCCTTAGAAAGAATTAAGAATGAAAGAAATAAAAGAGTTCCTCCATTTACGGACAGGAAGGTATGTGGTGATATTAATGGGTTCCTACTTTATGCGTTGGGAGAGGCATACATGGCAATGCATGATGAGAATATCTCAAAGATAATTTTCCGTCTGGGCCAATATTTAAAGAATAAACACGTGGAAGATGGTAAGGTGTTTCATTTAATATACCCAAACGGACAAAAAATAGAAGGTTTCCTCTCAGATTACGCCTTCATTTCCCTTGGGCTTATTTCCTATTCCTCCGTTTATCCGGAAGATTCCGCAATCGATTTGGTTGAAAGAATAATGGAAAATGCAAATTTGAATATACTGAAGGAAATGGAGGAGATAAGGGCAAATGGCTTTTCAAATTTTACAGGAAATATAATGTCGCAGGAGGATTCAGCGATGCCCTCTCAATTTTCCGCTTATCTTAGAACTTTAAGTCTAATGAAGTTCTTTGGCAAATTTATGCCTGATCAACTACCGGTACCAGAAGATGTGATGAGGAACATCGATGAAGTTCCGGCATATTTTGCCTTCAGGACTGAAACAGATATGATCGAGCAGAGAGCATATTCCATAAAAAATATGGATCTTGATCACGCATCTTTAAGATCATTACTTGTGAAGATTGAAGGGATCGGATTCAAAGGTAAGATAATTCCAATCAGGGAAGGTTCTGATAAAAACGCGTATTCCCTTTGCAACAGCAACTCATGCCTATTGGAAAATAGGACCATAGATGAAATATTGAAAAATATTTAAAATTATTTAAAAAATTATGATGGAGTCACAGTGGCGAATAGTGTGGAATCATATATCAGGTCGCTGCTGGTGATTCTGTTTTCCTTACCAGATAACATTATTTCAACGGAATTCGCTGGGGAAAATTGCGCATTGACTTGATCCACTATTTTAATATTCCCTGTTGTTTTATTCAAAAGATTGCCCTCATACAAAACCTTAGAACCATTAAATATTTCAATGGTTATCTGCCCCAGCGGGACTATTTGACTTGTTGACGTGATGTTCAAAAAATATTCATTCCCGTTACTGAGGTTGAATGGGCCCTCCATATATTCAGATGTATCAATATCATGAAAATGAGTTGAATTGTTAAAAGTTGATAATATTGCTATTAGAGTTGCCGCAAGTATTACTGTAATCCCTATGAGCAAAATAGTCGCAATAATTGGAGAAACTGCGCTGTCCTCGTTATACACCCTTTTCATACAGCTCATTAAGTAAGATCAATTTAAAATCCTTTTTGGTTTAGTTTATTATAATTCTTAAATTCATCATATTAAGGGAGATGTTCTCATTCCCGACTCAGATGATATCACTCTCTTTGTCTATAAACCCATGGGATGAATCCATAACCACCGTTCAAATTTGAAGAAACTTAAAGGTATAGTCCCTTATAGAACCAAGGTAGATATCTCAACATGCTTCAGGGAAAATACTCCTACCATCTGGTGTGTTCCTGACAACAAATTTCCAGTCAGTAAAAGTATTTATGATATGAATTCCATTATAATGGAAACACATTTTTCTATGATTTTTCTAAAAGAGAAAATTTTCAATTTCCCTTGAATCTGGTTGCAGTTTCCTGATCTGAGTTTCATATACACCATAGGAAGGGATCGAGTTGCACTGACAATCAGTAACAGACTATTTGGGAGGAATATTAGGAATAGAAATGGTAATATACCATTTTAGTGATTATAAATTATGAGTACCCAATCTTTAGAAAAGGTGGATTATGTAGAATTTTATGTTGGCTCTGCGCGTCAATGGGCCTATTATCATAAATTCGGTCTCGGGTTCAAGCCCATTGCATATGCAGGTCCTGAAACTGGGGTAAGGGATCGTGTTTCTTACCTGATGGAACAGGGAAAGGTAAGAGTTCTGCTAACCAATTCTCTTCATCCAGACTCTCAAATTGCTTCTCACGTTAAACTTCACGGTGACGGGGTTAAGGATATTGCCATAAAGGTCAAGAATCTGGATGAGGCAATCTCAGATCTAGATGAAAGAAAAATTGTGAAACATGAGGAACCTAAAAAAATAAAAACTGACAACGGTAGCATATATACAGCTAAGGCAAGCACCTATGGAGAGACAGTTCACTCATTCATAGATTATAGTGAATATGAAGGGCAGTTTCTTCCGGGATTTGTGCCTCTCGAGAATGAAGATTATGTGGACGCTGGTATAACAAGATTCGACCATATTGTGGGAAATGTTGAGGAAAAGAAAATGGAAGAATGGGTTAACTATTATGTTGATGGTATGGGATTCGAACCTTTAATAAGTTTTGACGATAAGGATATAAGCACTGAATTTTCAGCCCTGAGGTCTAAGGTTGTTCATTATAATAACAGAAAGATAGTTTTTCCCATCAATGAACCTGCAAAGGGAAAGAAAAAGTCCCAGATACAGGAGTATCTTGATTATTATCATATGCCAGGGGTTCAGCATATAGCCCTGCACACTGATAATATTATTGAGACAGTTAAAAGAATGAAGAAGATGGGTATAGAGTTTCAATCTACTCCGGAATCCTATTATGAAACAATATGGGAAAGAGTTGGAAATATTGACGAGGATGCAAACGAAATAAGGAAACACAACATCCTTGTGGATAGGGATGATGATGGCTATCTTCTTCAGATATTCACAAAACCCACCGGAGATAGGCCCACATTCTTTTATGAGATTATCCAGAGAAAAGGGGCAACGTCCTTTGGAAAGGGAAATTTTAAAGCACTATTCGAATCAATTGAGAGGGATCAGGCCAGAAGGGGAAATCTGTAAATGAAATTCGGAATAGGGTCTTTTAGAGGGGAAGTACTTAGATTCGCCTTTGACGGGAATAATTTTTATTCTATAAAGAGAAATGAGAAAAGTATACTGGACTTAATTCAAAGTGATTTCTCTATCCAAAGGGAAAACATGATGGAAGGTCCTGATTTTTTCCTCCCTCCTTTCGAGGATATAAAGCAGATCAGAGATTTTTACGCCTTTGAAGATCATGTTGTTAATTCAAGGAAGAGTCGTGGTCTGCAAATGTTGAAAGAGTGGTATGAAGTTCCAGTATATTATTACACAAGCAATTCTTCACTTTATGGCTCAGGAATGGAAGTGCCATATCCCCAATTCACCAGGAAGTTGGATTTAGAAGTCGAAGTAGGGTTCATCATAGGTAAAGACGGACGAAACATCAAGGAGGAAGAGGGTTTAGACTACATCTGTGGATTAACTCTTATGAACGATTGGAGTGCCAGAGATCTGTGGATACCTGAATCTAAATTAAATCTGGGACCATCCAAATCTAAGGATTTTGCCACAAGTATTGGTCCTTACATTACTCCCCTAAAAGAAGTAATGCATCTCTATGACGGAAAATCTTTCAATATTCGTGTTAGGTCTCAAATCAATGGAATACCATTTTCAGATTCAAATCTAAGAGATATTTACTGGTCAGTTGGAAAACTTGTATCCTATGCGTCAATGGAATCCAATCTTCGTAAAGGGGATATTTTGATGACCGGAACATTACCTGGGGGTTCTAAATTCGAGAGGCAGGTGGGAGATGGGGAATGGATTAAGAAGGGTGACAAAATAGAAATTATTTCAGAGGAATTAGGTAAATTAGAAAATGTGGTGGTGTAAAATGGTTTTTTATGTTAAGAGAGGAGAGGTACCGGAAAGTAGGCATACATTTGACAGCAGAGAAAAAATTAGGAGGGAAGAATTGTTTGGTGAAGACAGTTTTGAAGGTGTCTATTCATTGATTTATCACCTTCATGAACCAACCCGAGTGATGGGTTATAAGATTGAATTGAAACAGAACCCTAAGATTCTTGACGAACCCTATCTTCACAGGCATCTGAAGACTCAGAATCTTGAGGTATACGGTGATATTGTGGATGGCAGAAAGACAATTCTTTGCAACAATCGGGTTCAGGTACAGATATTTAGACCTGAGAAAACGAGGAGAGACTTTTACAGAAATGCTCTTTATGAAATGCTCTTTTTTGTACATAAGGGAGATGGAAAATTAATAAGTCCCATGGGTGAAATCTCCTTTTCAAAGGGCGATTATATATATGTTCCAAAGGGTCTCGCATTCAGAATGGAATATTCCCCAGATTCATATTTTCTCATTTTAAACAGCAAGGATGATTTGAAGATCCCAGAGAGGTACTTGAATCGATATGGGCAATTGAAGGAAGGTACACCATACTATACAAGAGATATAAGGCCACCAGAATTTTTAGTTCCAGTTGATGAAAGGGGGGAGTTTCTTTTGTATGTGGAGTATGAGGACCGATACGTTGTGGAGAAATTTGACTTCAATCCCATGGACGTAGTAGGCTGGGATGGTTATCTTTTCCCATTTGCCATAAATATTCGATCCATGGCTCCTATTGTTGGAAAACTACACCAGCCTCCACCAGTGCACGAAACAATGAGCTCCAAATCTATGATGGTGGCAACCTTCTTGCCAAGACCATTTGATTTCCACGAGAGGAGTATACCAATCTCATATTATCACAATAATATAGATGTGGACGAGTTTCTATTTTATTCCTCAGGGAATTTCATGAGCCGTAAGGGAATAGAGCCAGGATCAGTGACTCTCCACGTTAGGGGGTTGACCCATGGTCCACAGCCCGGAGCTGTTGAGAATTCTATAGGGAAACCAGGAACGGATGAGGTGGCAGTAATGATTGAAACCTATGAGCCACTTCTTATCACGGAGATAGGAAAAGTTATTGACGATAAAGAATATATGAAATCGTGGTATAATTGATAAGGGAATATAACTACTTACCCCTAGATAGGGTAATATATGGAGAAGGATCTACAATCAAAATTAATCAGATTCTTGCGCAAAACAAGATGAAAAACATCCTAATTATTACCAGCAAATCTGTTTCACAGACAAAGGCTTTTCAAGGATTTTTGGGTATACTATCAGTTCAATATTCCATAATGAATCAGATAACCCAGCACTCACCAATTGAAGAGATCGAAAATGCAACGGAAATTTACAGAAATCATGGTTGCGACGGTATAATTTCTGTTGGAGGGGGAAGCGTAATAGATGCTGCAAAGGTCTTAAAATATTATTATGACCTTGGTATAAAGCACATAGCAATTCCAACCACTCTATCTGCATCAGAATTTTCTCATATTGCGGGATATACAATAGGTGGTGAAAAAGAAGGGGTTAGAGATAAGGCAATTACTCCAAACTTTGTCTTCCTGGATCCAAATTTCACACTGGAAACTCCAGATGTTTTATGGAGGTCTTCCGGTATACGTTCTCTTGATCATGCTGTTGAAACCATTATTCAGCCAAACATTCTTGATATATCCAAGATGGCCGCCCTGGAAGCAATTAAAATGTTATTTAACAACTTATCTTCCAGGAGCATTGAATCAAGACTTGAATGCCAGATCGCTGCATGGTACTCCTATTTTCAGGTGTATGATTCCCCAATGGGGATAAGTCACAATTTGGGGAAGGTTATAGGTGCCAAGTATGAGATTCCACATGGCATCACATCCTGTATTACACTCCCGAAGGTCATGGAATTTTATGCCAAAATGTACCCGGATGAAATGAGCAGAATTGCCTCAGCCATAACCGGAAATAGCTCGCAGAAAGAAAAACCAGAAAACGCTGCCTTCCTTGTTGCCACATTCATCAAATCTCTGGGATTAAAGAAAACATTGAAAGATTATAACGTTACTCAGAAGGATGTGGATTATATTCTATCAAAATTGAAAACAAAGGAAGAGTGGTACGTTGACCTTTTAAATTCACTGGTAAATGAAGATTAGGATAATACAAGTTCCCTAAAGGAGCTATTTTCGTTAAGTTCCCGCTTCATCTTAATTTTGTCAAATCTTTTAATCACTATCTCAGCAAATGGATAGGCCTTGCCTGAAAATAGATGTCCCCCAAAGGCGTGGTGAGACACCCCAGCAAGGGAAATGTGTAGATGAAGAATTGGATCATCTTCAGATACTGAACCTGAAATTGACAGAATTTCCATCTGTTCCTCCAAAATCTCCTTTACGTGTGTTTTACCTTTAAGGGCCCCCACTTCAACATGGTGTGCACCTCCAATACCTGAAAACACAAAACCAGCCTTTACATTTTCTTTTGAAATGACATCTTTCAGAGATTCAATAATGTCGTCTTCCGCTTCAAGTTTCACAACTATAAACTCACCATCTTTTGCATATTTCATTATTTTCCATATGGGGAATACATAATAATCTTTACCCTCGATTTATTCTTCTGCTTTTTATACACATGTGGACTGTGATCCATTGGAAAACATAGGAACATGGAAATTTGAGTCATTTCCTGGGATAATTTATCTGAACAGCCTATCTGAAAAAAGGTTTTTCCAAAAAATATGGGAATTAAAGGATTAGATCGAAAATAAAAAATGTACTTAAAGAACGCTTGAATAATTAACGACCATCATGTAAATAGCGACCATTACTATAATTGCGGCGAATACATATGTAAGCGTCTTTCTGGGAAGATTGCTTGATATCCTGGTCCCAATCCAGCCTCCACCAACTCCACCCAGCACAAACAGTACTGAAAAGAGAATGTTTATCTTCCCAGCTATCCCATATCTAATGGCCGTTACAATGCCAAATGTACCCACAGACATTAGTGAGGTCCCTATTGCCTGTATAATTGGCAGATCGGTTGAGAATAGCAGCCCTGGAACGATAAGAAAACCTCCGCCAATTCCAAAATATCCAGACGCGAATCCTACTGCCAGGCCAGTAACTAAAAGGGTAAACAGCTTTGTATCTTTTCCTTCCGTTCTCTTGGTTTCTCCCTTATTGACTCGCTTTTCTCTTGTTCTGTAAACCATTAAGGCCGCTATTCCTATCATTAGTATGGCAAAGAAAAATAGAAGACTCTTTCCGGGCGTTAACAAGCCCAATTCAGTGCCTATAAGGACTCCCACTATACCCGGTATTGTGAAATAAATTCCCTTTTTTATAACAACGTTGTGATTAAGGGCATGGGGTATTAGATTAAGATATGCATTAATCCCAACCGCAAGAGCAGTAGTTCCAATTGCAATGTGCGGATGGTCGTATCCAACAAAATAAAGAAGCAGAGGGATAGCCAAAATTGATCCTCCTCCGCCTATCAAACCCAGTGAAAAGCCCACCATAAGGCCTGATATTAGTGACAGGATGTACTGTATTAACTCTATTGACATTATTATCCATGAGATATTGCTTTTGAATATTTAATCACATTTGTTCCCATTAATTCACGAATGTGATTTTATAATCAGATCACTCAAAATGGACATGATTTGATCAGCAACGCTTTGGTTGCTAATAAGAAGAATTTCCCTATCAAGTCTGTAAATTCTTTCTATTTTGGCCCCATGAATTGACAAAAATTGCACTATAAAAAAGGTGAGTCCAGGGACATCTGAACCGTCTTCAGGAAGTGTGACCTTTATACATGCCAGGTTTCCATCTTTGCTATTATGCGTTATTATACTGATCATATCTTTATTTTTGTATGCAAAGGCAAAATCCGAGCAATCCGGTCCTATAGTTTTAACCAACCTCTCTTCGTATCTGTACTCCAAAGAAAGATCTGCCCTGGATAGGGTATTCATCTGTTTTTTCCATGAATCTGTAGGTATTTTTTCTTCTGTTAAAATTTTAACTATTGTATTTATCTTAACAGATTTGTTAACAGCCTTTTCCACACTCTGTTGTATCTCTCTTGCCAAGCTTGTGTAGTTGACCAAACCTGAACCAACTAAAATGGCATAAAGTGGATTTTCCTGGACAATGTCCCTGACAACATCTTTTACCTTAGGCATAAATCACAATTATGAATAAATATTTAAAAATTTTACAAATTTCCATAATATATTGTCAAATTGAAAGTAAGGAATACTCATGAACGATTCATCCTCCATCTCTTAAACGCCCTAATTTCAACGAACACATCCATGAGAATTAGAATCAGAGGAATCAGATCGAACATATAGAAACCCGGAAAAATTTCCTTAATTAATATGTTTGATCCTGTAAACTTCGATGCCATTGAAAATTCAGAAAGCCAGATAGTATTTACTGAGCTGACGAAGGATTTATCATTATTGTTCACGCTGAAGGATTGGGCTGTATAGTTGTAATTAGTGTTGTTCATTGTATATGTAACCTCAGGCGCATTGAAGGTGTAAGTACCCGGCGAGTTGATATGTATTGAATAATTTACATATATGCATTGATTTGTGCTCAAGATTGATGAGTAGTATAGATAGGGTTTGCCTGACGTCAGATTTATATCACTTGAATAAGCGCTGTAAATGTTATTTTCGTCAATTGTTATGTTTGAAATAGGGTCGCTGTCCTGATTCATTAACTTGTTGACTATTTTGAAATTACCAGAACCCATAGAAATAACCTTGGTAGTGAAAAGTATCTTTGCAGGAAACTGGTAGTTTGAATCCATTTCTACGGAATTTGGTGTAATATAAGTTGCATATCCTGTGTTAATATACTTGATATTTCCGTTAAATGAGCTCTTATTTATATTTTGATTTTCCATCATCAGGAAATCATAAGTTTCACTGTTGTTTTTTACCACTGGTGAACCAAGAAATAGGGCATTGAATGCCTTTGACTGTATCTGTATATCATTGTTATAATCCATGGTACTTGAAAGATTAAAAAGATGATTGGTGGATGAAGAATAGGCAACCCCATTCTTTTCAAAAACACCACCTATAAAAACAACAGGTTTACTGGTAGACGATTGAAGTCCAAGAGCATGGCCAATCTGTGTGAATATATTTGGATAGTTAATGTAACCTCCAATGTACAAAGATGAATTAACGCTATTATTGGTAATACCGGGAACAAGGAAGCCATCTCTTAATCCCTGTCCAAGGATTTGTAATGGATTGTTGTTACCCGTCAAGTTGGAGATCTGATTATATAGAGAGTTCTCAACTCTATAAACGTCTGGGTTGAAACCAAAAACATAAAATGATAGGGCCTTACCGGAGAGCGCACTGTTATCAATGGTCAGATTAGAAGTTGAAATCGAAAGAATTTTGACAAATGAACCTACACTAAGGGAGGATAGTGCATTCATTTGAGAATATGCAAAGGATGAGGTTGAACTAAGATTTCCCTGGTAAACTGAAATAATCATTCCCTCTGGAATTAAACCTGCATACTGAGAATTTGAAGTTTTAGTAATGATAGAATTATTGATCAAACCAGAAAACCCTAAGGAATTAAACAGAGTCGTAAGGTTATCCCCAACAAATTCAAGAGTAATGAGATTTTGATTGTTGTAATTCCATGGAGCCTTTGTCGAATTGGTGGTTGAATATCCTCCAAAGAGGTCAAATAGATCGCCACTCTTTGATATTATGGAACCTGCAACAAATGCACTTGAAATGTTTTTTTCAGATATATTGTTTATATTTGGCTGAATCATGCCAATTGCGGGCAGTTCATTTAGCATAGATATTCCTGCATTTTGAGTTTGGCCATTACTCACTGAACTTGTTATTGGAAGTACCGATGCAATTAACAATAGGGCAATCAATATTGTTATTATAGCTGTAAGTTTTCCGGCATTATTTGTTTCCAGATTTGAATTATCCATTCCCTTTGGAGTATTTTTTATTTTAATCTTTCTGTAAACCAGCATTCCCACAATAGCCGCTGTCATCAAAATAATCATTAAATTTATTATTAAGAAGGGAAGGAAGGGATATATTATGGATTGAAAATTAATATTTGCAGGAATACCTGTTGTGGTTTTCCCATTTGAAGATTGAGATATCAGATTCTCAATTGCCGTAGCAATTCTCCCTATGAGTGGCTCACTCATAATCTGGGTTAGATTTGATCCTTTTGGAACCGGGGGCAGTGAGCTTGTGGATAGTGATGAAAGATTTCCCGAGTTTGTTTGGAAAAATATTATGGCTGCAATAGAAGACCCTATGAATCCCCAGATGGAACCGTAAACCAGTATGCCTGCCCCTATTGCTCTGGTCCCCTTCCTTGCGGATATGCCTATTAATATTCCAAGCATGATAAGGATAAACAAAAGTGTGGGATTTGTAAAGGGGTCACCTAACGTTAGATACAGGAAGGTTACAATAAATATCAAAGGAGTTCCAAAGACTGGCATTAACCAGTTTAAAAGAGGAGTATATAGATCGGATAGATAATAAAAGCCTATAATAAGAGCGAAACCTAGGCCCAAAATATATGCGGATAATTTTCCCATATATGTATAATTATATTCAAATACTTAATCTTATAGGGTCATCGGACTTTCATGTGGGTTCATGGATAAAGCTGTAGATTACCGCACCTGAAATATATGGAAGTCTTCAGGTGCTCCTTATTTCTGAATCCATACGCCATCTTTTCTATGAGCGCTATCTTTGAATTGATCCCT
>NZ_JBLSDF010000010.1:0-45151 GCF_052315355.1 Cuniculiplasma thermophilum | reverse complement strand
TGAAGATCATTTATCTGAGGGCAGCAGAGATAAATGACAAATGGTCTATGAGATCATTGAGAGGATATTATAAATGCATTGATGAGATTAAGGAAATGTTCCAAAGGAGGTATCCTTTATAAATACACAACATTTGGGACACTATGTTGGAAATAGACAATATCTTAAAATTTTCATAATTTTCCATTGTTACTTACATCATGGACCTAGGATATCAATCGAAATCTTCCCTTAAGGAAGGATTGATCATTTGGTGTGTTTTGAACACTAACTAGTTTTTCTGAAACCACCACCTAAACCTCCAAGAATTGTGCAATCGTCACGTGGTTCTTCCATACTAACTAGTTTTTCTGAAACCTGATACAGAGCCAAATCCCTTGAGCTGCTTCATCAGGAGAGGCTTCCATACTAACTAGTTTTTCTGAAACACAGGAAAGCTAAAAGGTGGTAAAAGATGGAAACAGAAAAATGGCCTTCCATACTAACTAGTTTTTCTGAAACAACTGGCTTCCCATTCGTGCTTTGCTCAGTCTGATTGCCTTCCATACTAACTAGTTTTTCTGAAACTCTAATGTAATGGTGTCCGGTTACTTCGAGATGTATGAGTTCTTCCATACTAACTAGTTTTTCTGAAACATAGGAGGGGAAGTAAGATTCAGGCATAATTCTGGAAAGAACTTCCATACTAACTAGTTTTTCTGAAACAGAGTTAGATCATCTGAAGTATGAACTTCAGGGGATCCTTCCATACTAACTAGTTTTTCTGAAACTGCTATATTGTTTACTTCATCTGTAAGAATGAAATATACTTCCATACTAACTAGTTTTTCTGAAACAGGCATTTAAAAATAAGGAAAAACAAAGTATTGAAAAGTCTTCCATACTAACTAGTTTTTCTGAAACAGAGAGGTTGCTTAAAGAAGAAAATCTCGATCTTACTAATCTTCCATACTAACTAGTTTTTCTGAAACCAGGGTATCAAAGAACAGCTGCGGGTCACTAATGATCTTCTCTTCCATACTAACTAGTTTTTCTGAAACAGAACTGATAGCCTCATTTGACCCTGTGTTATTCGTTTGATCGCTTCCATACTAACTAGTTTTTCTGAAACTGGATTTTCCTCTATAAAGGAAAATCCTGTAAAAGAAACTTCCATACTAACTAGTTTTTCTGAAACTATTTTCTACGAATCGTGGAGTCATTATTTTAAGTTCCTTCCATACTAACTAGTTTTTCTGAAACAGCCGCAGCAGAAACAGGAAGCTTCTGGTTCTCAGCATCCTTCCATACTAACTAGTTTTTCTGAAACGGACAGAATGGAAGCCAGAGGAAACAGAAGACGAAGACACACTTCCATACTAACTAGTTTTTCTGAAACAAAATAATGAATTTACTGAGGTCAGATTTCAAATTGTTTGACTTCCATACTAACTAGTTTTTCTGAAACCCGTGATTATCACAAATGAGTATAATATGTTTTCTTCAATTAAACACAAGTTCAGGTAAATATTCACAATAAATTATTTTGTTTTTACGAATAAAAACAACAACTATTTTTTGAATTAGATTTTTCCTAATTGGTTATAACATCGACCGGTCAACCTATTTTTTTCACTTGGTTTATATACCCTGACGGTAAACTCGATTAACACTTTTTATAAGCTTTTAGTTTTGGAAAGTGTTTCTCCAGCATAATTGACTATTTCAAATTCTCCTATGGCTCCTCTCTTTCATTTGAAGTTTCATGATAAATGTATGATCCATTTTACCATTTCACGTTTTTAAATAATCAATCAATGTAAACAACTCTTTCATGATGAATTAATATCTCATTCTTTCTGGTTTTGATGCACAAGGCACATCAAAAATAAAAATGCCAAATCACAAATCATGCTTTTATTTTTATTGAAATTTACATAATTTACAAATGGCAGTTTTCCTTATTTCATTTTGAACTCATTCTTTCGCAGATATACTGGGCAAAATATGTAATTACCATGTCTGCACCTGCCCTGAATATGGATGTGAGATATTCATCAATGCTGCTCTCGGATATGAGTTTCTCCTTGATTCCATTCATAATGAGTGAATATTCTCCACTCACACCATAGGAAACAAGCGGCAGATCAAATCTTCTCCTTGCTTCTCTCAAAACGTCAAGATAGAAAAGTGCAGGTTTGACCATTATCATGTCTGCACCCTCTTCTATATCCTCTTCGATTTCCCTCATGGCTTCCCTTATATTTGCCGGATCCATCTGATACGTCTTCCTGTTTCCGAAAGAGGGGGTTGACTGTGCAGCATCCCTGAATGGTCCATAAAGGCTGGATGCATACTTTGCAGAATAAGCCATTATTGGGATATGTTCAAAGCCATTCTCGTCCAGCGCTCTCCTTATCTCTTTTACCTGGCCGTCCATCATGCCCGATGGTGCAATTATATCTGCCCCGGCTTTGGCCTGACTTACGGCAATTTTTCCATAGTATGAAATAGTGGTATCATTATCAACATCCCCATCCACTACTATTCCACAGTGACCATGATCTGTATACTCACACATGCAGAGATCACAGATAACAAGAAGACCGTGCTTTTTGAAATAGGGAATCGCTCTCTGAACAACACCATTTTCATCATATGCCTGGGATCCCTGTGAATCCTTTGTGTAAGGGACACCAAAGAGAAGAACGTTTTCTATTCCAATATTTTTCAGGTGCAGGCCATAGGAGTCCAGGCTGTTCATGGGATAGGAGAATATACCTGGCATGCTTCCGATCTCCTTTGGCTCGCTGATATTTTCATCAACAAATACGGGCATAATCAGTTTTTCCCTTAATATGGACGTTTCTGACACAAGGCTTCGAATCCTTTCATTCCTTCTCAGCCTTCTGAATCTCATTTCCGGATACATAATGAAGAAATACTAACCTCTATTAAAAGGTCATTCACAAAAAATTATTTTCCATTAAGCGTTCATACAGTTTTTGTAAGTGTGTAATTTGTCCATCCATTTTTGTCTGTTATTGTTTCAATGGCAAAGTGATCGTTGGAACCTGTATTCAGATATATGCAACCTTCCACATCTATGAAATGAACTGTCAGATATGCATAATGACTCAGTTTTCTGTAATAGTTGTCGTCGGAAATTATCACAATTATGCCGGTAACCCTGAGTTCGTTGATCAGGCTTAGAAGTTCACCCTCAAAGTTCTCACCATAGGTAAAGTTCAGGAAATCAGTGGAGAATATATACACATTTGGCCTCTTTGAGGATGCCATGAAGAATTCAATTACTTCCATTGGGAAATCCTGCAAAATGCTCTTTCCTTCCAGATTTATTATGAACTGACTTGTCCTCTTTGTCTTTTCTGCCGTAATGTAGTGGGTTAAATAATCAGGATCAGTTGTGGACATCATAACCTTCAGTGTTTCATAACTGCTTGATGAAACATCCATGGCACCTCTCCCATCAGCAATGGTTGTTCTTATAAGAGTGTTTTTGACAAGATTTACGGCCATCTCGGTCCTGTCAGATATGGTATTTCTATGGAAAAGAACTATGGAACCAAGATCCACACTTGTATCACCATGTGGGAGAAGTTTTCCGATCTCTTCGTTTCCCAAAGGTACCTTGTGCTGAACCTGTTCCTCTGCGGATGGCATTCCTATTTTCTTTTTGGGGTAATCAAGATAGAGCGAATCGAATATGGTGAACCTTCCATTGAGAAGTGTGTATGAATATATGGGAAGCGAACCTATGGAAATTCCCCTCAGTTTTTCTATTCGCAACTTCCTCACAAGATAGTTCTGAACGATCTTGCTGTTCAAAGAGATGACACCATCGGAGTAGTACTCAAGTTTTTCATTCCCTGTGGATTCCAGAACAACAACAAGTCCTGCGCCACTTTTTTCCACAAGGTCATTCTGAAAGACGGAGAATATGAGCGTTGGATCAATGTGATATTTTTCGGCCAGAGCTTCAATTGAGTCCAGAATTATAACCGGACCTTTGTCTATATTCCTCTCAACAAATCTGTATATTTCATCTATCTCCGGTATAACTTCTGTTATATCAAAAACAAGTCCCCCACTGAACTCGGAATCATTCTTCATGTTATTCTGTTCAATTATTCCCTCAAGTTTCTTAAGGGAATCTGTACTTACATATTTCAGGTCCCTCTGACCTTCACTCTCTCGCTGTTTCATTCTGTATGAGATTTTATCAATGAAGTCAAAGTTCTCCTTAAGTGGTTCATCTGTAAATCTGGACGAAAGATAGTGAATGGGCTGTGTTTCAAGAAGCTTAGCCGCCAGTTCGAGGGAAAATGTCGTTTTACCACTACCTGGACTCCCCTTAATAACCAAAGATTTTCCATATTTCTGGTTAAAGAACGTTTTGAATATTTCAAATGCTTCATTCATTGTTATTCTTACCTCGTACTCTAACGTTCCCAGGAATCATCCCACAGTAGATCAAATGCAGTTACTCGCAATCTGGCAATATTTCATATTCTATTGGGTATTCATTATATTACCTCATTCCTCATCTTGTTTACTGACACCTAAGGAACCTTTGAGAATATCTATAATGGATATTTTAACATTTTCTATTTCAATATTATTTTCCTGACCTGTTTTACTTATATGTGATGGAACATACAACATCTATTCTTTATGTCTGCAGAATTTGAAAAATATCATGAAAATTAATATAGAAGTTCAATTTAAGTTTTCAATTTAATTTTTCTTCCCTATCTCCTTGAGAATGGAGAAAGCAATCTGTACGCCTCTAGCTATATCAGGATCCTTAAGCTTTCTTGAAATACCCATGATTCCCTTAACTTCATCTGTCTGTTCATATCCCTTATCTATCCCTTCAAAAACTGCCTTTAGAAGATTTTCTGTTCCGCTCTGGTTAGCAACTTCAACAATTTCAAGAATCTTATTGAGAATTGAACCGAGACCTGATATCATCTGCTCATCAAGAATTTTATCCATGTTTCCAACCACAGTTAAAAGACCCATTAAGGATTGGAGTGTACCGTTGCTATTCATCTCCTGAATATTGTCCAGGATTGAATCAAGGAGAGGAAGTTTTTCCATTATGGAGTTAAGGTAAGGTGCATTCTCGTCAGATGTCAATTTTGCCATTACACTGTCTGTCTTTTCGTTGCTCATTGTTTCACCTCCGAAAGAACAGCTTTTTCAGTCATTGTCCAGTAAACCTTGTTGTAAATCAGCTTCAGCATATAAAACCAGTTACTATCCTTATAGAAGGTTGGGGGTCTGTTATAGTTAGAACTCAGCATACCCGCCCTGTTCAACCCTGTCAGGAATATTGCACCTCCGGTACCGTCATAGGTCGCACTGGCTTTTTCACCTTTTATTTGTGACACTATCCTCGCGGATACCGTAATGGCTTCAGCATCCGCAACTGATCCTGCCTTGGATACCTGAAGGTTTGTTGCATCTCCGATGGCATAGGCGTTTTGTGCGTTTTCAATCTCCAGGGTAAATTTGTTTACGGGTATCCAGCCCCTTTCATCTCCTATTCCAGAATCGAAGATCAACTGAGTGCCCTTGTGAGGGGGAACAACAATGGCAAGATCATAGGGAATCCTGCCACCATCTTTAGATATGAGTTCTTTATTTGCCCCATCCACACTTTTCAGAACAAAGGAAAGTTCTGTTTCAATATTTCTATCCTTGAGCATTTTTTCCAGTTTAGGCACAACTGGTTTTCCAGGAAAAGGGATTGGAAGCGGGAAAAAGTATGTTATTGATGTCTTATCCCTCAGGCCCTGCTTCTTGAGGTAGTCGTCCAGAAGGAATACGGTTTCCAATGGAGCAGGCATGCACTTATAGGGAAGGGAAGAGACACCCACAGCAATTTTTCCTCCACGAAAGTTTTCGATCTTATCCTTCAAACTCAGGGATCTTTCAAGGGAATAGGTGTCTTCAGTGTTTTCCCTTAAACCAGGAATTTCTTCATAGCTGTAGGAAGCACCCGTTGCGATTATTATGAAGTCGTATGTAATGGATTCGTTCTCAAGATAGACCTTCCTTTCCTTTAGATCTATCCTCTTCGCATTCCTTTCAACCCTTTTTATTCTCTTTGAAAGCATGTATTCCATGGGTCTGTGGGTTTCCTCCTTTTCCAGTATGTCAAAGGGTACTTCCAGGAAGCCTGGTTGATAAAAATGATTCTTTTTTCCATCTATAAGCATCAATTCAACGGCACCGGTTGATATCTCCCTGCTCAATGATTGAGAGATTCTATTGGCTGCACTTACGCCTCCTGAACCCCCACCAACAACTATAATTCTCTTCATATTCTGTCATAATCCATGCATACAAAAAAGGAATCCACAATTTTTGTGTCAAAAAGAAATTGGAAAAATTGGATCATCCACCGTGTTTAAAATCAGGGTAGAGGAGCATGCCACCATCAACCGGAAGTGTAACTCCTGTTATATAGGATGCAAGATCACTGCACAGGAATGCCACCGCTTTCCCTATATCATCCACTTCACCAAGCCTTGGCATTGCTACCTTGTTCAGCAGATCCTTCAGGCTCTCAGGATTTCCCCAGACATCCCTGTTGATCGGTGTTTTAATGGCTCCTGGTGCAACAGAAATAATTCTTATATTATTTTCAGCAACCTCCTGTGCAAGGGTCTTTGTGAACATGGACAGGCCAGCCTTTGAGCTTGAATAGGCTGAATAACCTGACCACGGAACAAATTCATGATCGGAAGTTACATTTATGATCACGCCACCATTCTTTTTCTTCATTCTCACTATGGCTTCCCTTGCACAGTAGTAAGGCCCTAGAAGATTTATGCTTATGACCCTCCCCCACTCCTCTGGATCATCATCTCCAACCATCTGCCTCTTTCCATCAATACCTGCGTTGTTTACAAGTATATCCACCGGACCCAGTTCCTTATCGGTCGTTTCGAAGAGTCTCTTCACATCTTCTATATTGGAAACATCGGCCTGAACGCATATGGCCTTTCCTCCGCTGGCCAGTATCTTCTGTGTTATTTCGTCAGCCTTATCCTTTTCCTTTCTGTAGTTTATTACAACTGATGCTCCTGCCATTGAAAGATACTCAGCAATGGATATTCCCAAGCCGGAACTTGATCCTGTAACAATTGCAACCTTGCCCTTTAGATCAATTTCAACGCCCATAGATATCTTCAATATAGTATTGAATCACTTAAATTGTTTTTGATCATATTTCCGTAAATCATATTTAAATTCACAATACTATTATATAGTTCTGCAATGGGTGTTTATGGATACCATCCTCTCCTTCATCAAGATATTTTTTCCCCTATTTGTTGTAATCGATCCCTTTGGAACCATGGCTCTGTTTCTTGCCATGACATCTGACTATTCTGAACAGGAGAAGAGGACTGCAACAAAGGATGCCTTCGTCTATGGAACAATGATTCTTGTCATATTTACTCTCATAGGGTCCACCATTCTATATCTTATGGGAATATCCATAATGGCCATTCAGATTGCGGGAGGTATCATTCTTCTAATAATGGGAGTTGAGATGGTCAGGGAAGGGGACAGGCCCAAGTCAACAGGAAAGACCTTCAAGAATCCTGATCTCGGCATAGTTCCCTTTGCAACACCCCTTCTTGCTGGTCCAGGCGCAATTTCTCTCGTCATAATACTATCAAAACAGAGCCTGACATCCATGATTCTGACCATAATATCGGTTATTTCCATATTCATAGTAGTATTCATACTCTTCTGGTTCGCAACACCAATATCCAGAGCCCTTGGGGATAAGTCCATGAAGGCCATAACCAGAATATTTGGTCTCTTCGTTGCAGGTTTTGCGATTCAGTTCATAATAGATGCAGTTCTTTCCCTGAATATTTAAGTGAAATTTTTAAAAAATATGGTATCAATTTTATTTAAAATAGTCTGTTCTCACTCAATCTTGAATTCCTTGCCGTTAAATGGTAAAATCACATTATAATTTGCAAGATCATCAACGATTGCTTCCCTCTGATCACCATGGCATAGTATGACATTCTCAGGCTGGCATTCCTTTATGAACTGTACAAGATCATCATGGCCAGCGTGGGCAGACATATCGAAAAATTCAACCTGCATATCAGGTTTAATCTCTGCACCGGATATGTTCAGGGTGCCCTTTTCCATGAGATTCCTTCCATTGGTACCCTCAACCTGGTATCCCGTCATAAATATGGCACTCTTGGGATCGTGAACGTATTTTTCAATATATCCAAGAGCAGGTCCTCCGTCAAGCATACCTGATGTTGATATTATAATATCCACATCCTCCATATGCTCTCTCATCTTTCTTCCCCTTACCTCCTTAACACGTGCCACAGCCTTTCTGAACTCCTTTTCCGATCTCAGATAGCCAGGGGTATTGAGATATATGCTTGTGATAAGGTTTCCCATTCCATCGGTTGCAATCTTGTATGGCAGATCGTAAAGGGACATTATGAGCTCCTGCATCCTGCCCATAGCAAAGGATGGCAAAACAACCTTCCCGCCATGTTCAACCACTTCAGATATCCTGTCTCTCAGTCTCTTTCTTACCTCCTCCCTCTCCTCGTGGTTCTTTCCGGCGTAAGTACTCTCTATAATTAGATTCCTTGTTTTTCTGGGTTTTGCACCGGTAAGTAATTTGGAATCCCTGGTGTAAAGATCACCAGTGATCATGATTTCATCGGAGTTTTCAAACTTCCACATGGTTGATCCTGGTATGTGGCCCGCCGAATATGGTGTTATGACTGTATCATCAAGTGATATCTTCTCCCCATACTTCAGCACGTTCATCATGGTATACATGCTTTCCACATCCTCCCTGTTGAACCTTTCCACGTAACCTTCAAGGGCTGTCACCTTTATGGAGTCATTCAGCATGGGCCTCGTGGTATTTGCAGTCATCTCTGTTGCAAAAACTTCAACACCCTCGTCCTGAAAATACATTGGCATAGCACCAATATGGTCAAGATGGGAATGTGTAATAAACAGACCGTCTATCTCTTCCGGGGGCATTGGAAATAAGGGGGGTTTTTCCGGTATAACTCCATAATCGATCTGGTATCTCTTTCCATCCATATCGATTATTATTCCCAGTCTTCCCACTTCCTCTGCTCCTCCTAAAAACTTAATTTTCATCAATTCTATAACCTCGCACCATCTAGTCTCTTTGAACAGTCACATGTTCTCTCTTCTTTGTGTGTAGAAAGGAAGTCTTCCACAATCTTTTCTGTCTTTTCTTCATTTTCTTTCAGTATTTTGATCACTTCTGAAGCCTCTACGGGAGTCTCTGACCATACATCATAATCTGTAACGGTTGCAATCATGGAATAGCACATTGCCATTTCATTTGCAAGATTAATTTCTGGAACAAGGGTCATTCCTATAATATCGGCAAATTGCTTGAACATTTTGGATTCTGCTCTCGTTGAAAATCTTGGACCTTCAATAACCATATAGGTACCACCCTTATGTGTTTTTCCATATTTGGTTGATGAAGCGAATAACTCTTCATTCATTCTGGGACAGAATGGATCTGCTGAAGATATATGGACAACATCAGGGCCATCATAAAACGTCAGCTTTCTGTTTTTTGTGTAATCAATATACTGATCAGGAATAACAACGTCTCCAGGTGCCATCTTTTCGTTCAGGGATCCCACTGCATTAATACCAAGAATTTCGTTAACACCAATACTGTTAAGGGCCCATATATTTGCCCTGTAATTCACCATATGGGGAGGAATATTATGCTTCTTCCCGTGTCTTGGTATGAAGGCGACCTTTTTTCCGCGAAAATTGCCAATTTCAACTTCTGAAGATGGAACACCGTAAGGAGTGTCAATAATTCTGCTTTCTTCAACCTCAATCAGATTGTAAATTCCGCTTCCACCTATTATGCCTATCAAATAATCTACACTTCCGAGACTATAATACCAGATAATATTTAATCTATTTTTATTGTGGCCATATACAATCGATAAGTCTATAACATTTATGGAATTGGGAATAGGATGCCAGAGGAAAAGTTAACCAAGATTTCTGATATAAATGGAGATATACTGGAACTGAACATAAAGGCCAAAATATTATCAATATCCAGTAAGGAGACTGAGACTTCAAAGGGAAAACTGATCTATCATTACGGTCTATTAGGTGACGACACTGGTGTATTACCCTATACAGCATGGTCAATTCCTTCAACAGTGAGAGAAAAGGACGTATATGAAATAAGAAGGTGTTATTCAAAAACATTCAAGGATAAGGTCAGAATATATTTCGATCAGAAGACAGAGTTCAAATTTCTCACTGAGAATATGGAAGTGAAGAGAAGTTACAGATATTACAGTATCAAAGATCTCAACATAAGGGACAAGTTTGTCACAGTGGAAGGTATACTGAAGGATGAGAGAGTCAGGGATTACGAGAAGGATGGGGAAAAGAAGAAGATATACCAGTACACCTTAAAGGATCAGACGGGTTCAATCGGATTGTCGTCCTTTGGGATGCAGCTGAAAACAGGAAAAGGAGTGAGGCTTGAAGGTGCAAGACTGGATGAGTTTAATGGTTATTACAGACTGAACGTTTCAGATAAAACGGGCGTTGAATATATCACTCTACAGATATCTGAGGAACCTGAGTTTACATACCTCAGAGAGTTGAAACATCCTGTGGGCGACGTTATGATAAGCGGTTTCATTATAAGCATGGGGGAAAAATCCGGGTTAATATCAAGGTGCAGGGAGTGCAAAAAGAAGGTTGACGATATACGATGCCCCGATCATCCTGAATCCCCACTGGAATACGATATATTTGTCTATTTTACTGTAGATGACGGCACTGACTATATTCAGGTGAGTTCAGGCCTGGAACCACTTAAAAAAATAATCGGAATAGATGAGACATATCTGAACAACGAAAAGAGGCCACCCTTAAGAAAAGAAGTTAAGGACAAACTGGAAAATAGCCTCATGCATAATGCACTTGTCATAAGGGGCAATATAAGGGAAAATACCCAGGGACTAAGCATGAAGGCAACGGAAATAAGAGGTTTGGGTAAGGAGGACCTTGCAAAGATCAACAGGATACAGGAGGAGGAGTTTCTATGAGCGATAAGAGAAGAGAGCCTGCAAGATGGATATTTTCATCTGAAATGAGAGAGTGCAATTCCACCATAAGCGAAGGGGATGGGGAATACAGCAGGGAGTTTTTCATAACACCAGGCGGATCCATGGGAAGGAGGGTACTTTTCTGCGGAAAACTGAATGCAAAGACTGAAGAGGGGGATATGACAAAGATGACCGTGGCAGACCCAACAGGTGCATTCTATGTTACATTCTTCTCAAAGGATTTCAATCAGAATGTGAAGGAGGATATATCAAAGGTTCAGGTTGGAGACGAAATAATGACAATGGGAAGGACAAGTTTCTTCAGAACAGATGAGGGAAAACTTTACGTCAATATAAATCCTGAAAGTGTAACCAGGGTAAGTTCAGAATCGGTTGATTACTGGATATCCAGAACTTCCTTCCTTCTGAGGAGAAGAATAATGGCCATAAGGGAGGTAAGAAACAATCCGGAGGCAAGTATAGAATCCCTCATGGGAAAAGGGTTCAGTCAGGATGAGGCAAAGGGTGTTATGGAATCCCAGAAGATCTACGGATCATATGATATCCAGAAACTGGAGGAAATAGCAATTTCAGTTAACAGTGCAAAGCCATCGGAAAATGTAATCAGGATAAAGGACGAGGTGGCTTCCTTCATAGGAAGATTCGATCCCCTTGGAGGAATATCTTACAATGAAATAATGGCAGAGTTCAGAAAGAGAAATATACCTGATTCTGACATTGACGAGGCCATAAATACCCTGTGGCACGATGCTGAAATTTACGAGGTTGAAAAGAGAAAATTCAAGACCGCCTGAAACCCTACCAGTGCAGTTTCATCAGTCTTGCTGCTCTCACTTCATCGGCTCTTCCAATGGAGAGATTCTCAGGCATCCTGTGGAGTTCCTCATCAGGAACAGCGATTGCCTCTTTTATCAGATCTACAAATTTATCCATATCGTTTATACTTGCATCTTCTGTGGGTTCAATCATCATGGCCTCCGGAACCATAAGGGGGAAATATATGGTAGGGGCGTGGACACCGCTGTTTATAATATATTTGGCAATGTCCAGAGCCCTCTTTCCTGTATTCCTTGTAGATGCCACAACCTCGTGCTTCTTCAGGCCCTTTGAAGGTATTTCAAGAATACCTTCCAGTTTTTTTGCCATGTAATTTGCATTCAATACGGCCTTCTTTGTATTCTCCGTGAGACCATCATCACCCTTGTATTTCATATAGGCCCATGCCCTGAGAAGATTTATAAAGGACCCGTTGAAGCCTGCAACCTTGCCTATACTGTTTTTGTATCCATAGTACAGTCCGTATTTCCTGCCCTCCTTCACTACCACAGGCACAGGAAGGAATTCCCTTAATTTTTCCTTCACGGCAACAGGTCCTGCACCAGGTCCTCCACCTCCGTGGGGTGTTGCAAAGGTCTTATGAAGATTGAAATGAACCATATCGAATCCCATCAGACCGGGTGAGGTGACCCCAAGAATGGCGTTGAAGTTGGCGCCATCATAATAGAGCAGGGCCCCTGCACCGTGAACTATCTTTTCAATCTCGAGAATGTTGGATTCGAATACGCCAAGTGTGCTAGGATTTGTTATCATAAAGGCAGCAGTTCTTTCTCCCACTGCATCCCTGAGAGCATCCATATTCACTTTACCATCCTGCCCGGAAGGTATCTCCACTGTGGTGAATCCGGCCATTGCGGCCGATGCAGGATTTGTGCCGTGGGCCGAATCGGGAATTATGATCTCATTTCTTTTCTCCTCACCTATGCTCTCCATGTATTTTCTCACAATAAGCATGGACGTATATTCGCCCTGTGCACCCGCAAGGGGCTGCAGTGTCACTGCATCCATTCCCGAACTTACTCTGAGAAATTCCTGCAATTCATACATTACCTGCAGCTCTCCCTGCGCATATTCCGGAGATGTTAAAGGATGAATCCTTGTGAATCTCTGGTCATTTGCTATTCTATCAGCAAATTTTGGATTGTACTTCATGGTGCATGATCCAAGTGGATAGAAGCCTGTATCCACAGCATAGTTCATCTGTGAAAGATGCACGTAGTGTCTTATTACATCGTATTCAGTTATGTCAGGCAGATTCAGGTTTTTCCTCTTCAGATTCTCAGGTATATCGGGTCTGTTTATTTTCTCTGATGAGAACGTGTTTCCCGAATTGATCTCATTTAGAAGTTTCTCGTCATAGGTTGCCTGGTGATATGTCATCAGAACACCTCCATTACCTTTTTTAGTTTTTCAAGACTTTCCATCTTTGTCATCTCAGTTGCTGCAAAGAAGACACTTCTTCCCATTCCTGATGGGGGACCTTCAAGGGCAAGATTTGCAGGATAACCTCCAAGGATTCCATTCTTTTGAAGATAGGAAAAAAGGGCCTCAGGAGAGGCATCAACATCAACCATAATATCTGAGAAGTAAGGATTTGATGATTTTCTTGTTCTGTAACCGTGGACGCTGTCAATAATTGAGGCAAGTTTTCTGCTATTCTCCATGGTCTTTGAAGCAACGTATTCCAGACCATTCTTTCCAAGAACCGAAAGGTAAACGGAGGAGGCAAGTGCCATAAGAGCCTGATTCGTACATATATTGCTCATGGCCTTATCCCTTCTAATATGCTGCTCCCTGGTCTGCAGTGTCATAACATAGGCCCTCTTTCCATTTACATCCACAGTCTCTCCTATTATTCTACCAGGGGACTTTCTTACATACTTTTCCTTGAATGAAAAGAGGCCAAGATAGGGGCCACCATAGGATATGGGTATACCCAGCTGTTGTCCCTCAGCAACACTTATATCTGCATCATATTCCCCTGGGGAAGATAGGATTGCAAGGGAAATTGGGTCGTAATATGCAATGTGCATGGCCTCCCCCTTTATTTCCTGTATCTTCGTAACCTTGGGATCCAGGGTTCCAAAGGTGGATGGATTGTATGTAACAATGGCACATGTGTTATCACTGATCATTTCTTTCAGCCTTTCAAGATCAATTGTACCATCGCTGTTTACGCTGTAAAGGGAAATTTTGATCGGAAGTCCCGTTGTGTATGTCTTCAGCACTTCAAGATGATTTTTATAAATGTTTTCCGGAACAAGAACATTGGACTTTCCATTAATCCTGTAAGCCATTCTTACAGCTTCAGCAAGTGCACTCGGACCATCGTACATGGACGAATTTGTAACTTCCATACCTGTTAAATCGCATATTATGCTCTGATATTCGAAGAGTGCCTGAAGCATTCCCTGAGATATTTCTGCCTGATATGGGGTATATGCGGTAATAAATTCATTTCTCATTATAATATTACTCACAGCTGCCGGAATGTACCTCTCATAGGAACCCAGTCCAAGTAAAATTGTAAAATCCCATCTGTTCTGGTTTCCTACGTACTCACTTTCCAGAGTTATCTCCATTTCGCTTTTTCCCTTTCCTATCCCCCTCAAAGGTCTCTTTACACTTTCAGGTATGTCAGAAAAAAGATCATCATAACTCCTTATATTCAGAAATTTAAACATTTCATCAGTAATGGTCATCAGGTCTTACCAGCAACTCATTGTTCACCTTTATTTAGATATTTTGAGCCCTACTCATGAGTTGAAATCCCACTTTATCTTTCCTATGGAAATTATCTCTACACTGCCTCTGTCCAGATCAGAAATTATCTTCAGGATTGTGTTTATATTGTTCTTCGGTGTCACGATCTCCATGGATATCTTTCTGTTTTTGATCCTTAATACTCTTCTGTAGGTAAGAATATTTTCCCTTACCATGGCGAGAAGAATATCAGAAAGAGTGCACTTCATCTCATATTTCTGAAGGTACCCGATTTCCTTTTCCATTGCAAGACATCCAGGAATAGAGTTACATGAAAGTTGTCCTAATAGTATCACTCTGTCCATTCTCAAATTATCAGTTTCGATCTCACCTTCGCACTCCTCTGGCACTTCGTAGGAAGCCTGTAACTCAATTCTGTATATATCCCTGTCAAGTTCCGTAACCTTAAACGGTTTTATTTTTTTTACATCGGCAAGTTGTTCAACCTCCAGATTCGGTATTGAACTGCAGGCCTCTATTATAAGTTTGGATATCTCATGATTCAGAAATACAGGAAACTTGCAGTATAGATGAAAACCATCTTTGTCGGAATAGACCTGCGTTATTATGACACCTTCAATATTAACAAGTTTGTTGAAAAACATCAGTTTCGGATCATTCCTGTCTTCATAAGATACAACATAAACTCCATTAAGTTCCTTTGCGTTTATGGATCTTAAAAATATGGAAAATTTCGAAATTTCTTTGAGATTTTCCGGGATGTAGGAAATAACTTTTATGTTTTCTCCATCTGATATTATGACAGAACGCATTGTATAATCTACACCTGAAAGTATGTTAAATATGGAATAGTCCAGCCTAACAGACACCCCTAAGGCATACCATTCTGGTGCCTGGTTGTTCAAATGCATGACAAGGTATAAGATGTAGTTAATTAAATTATTATTGTTACCATATCTGATCACACTCTTTGATCATAATTGAAAACATTTATTTCCACCATGATGCATGGGCATATATGAAGGTAGTAACCACAATTGGTGGACTCAAGGAAATATCTGATATTATTGGATCCATTACAAATGAAGCAAAGTTCGAATTCGAGCAGGACGGATTGCACATAAGGGCAATAGACAGTGCAAGAATTGCAATGGTTGATCTATTTGTAAGCGCTAAAAATTTCCAGGAGTACGATGTTTCAGAGAAGACTGAACTCCCCATAGACATGGAAAAACTAAGGAGTGTCATCAAACTAGGGAGTTCATCGGATGACATAACACTTACACCAGGCTCCGGAAAGGTAAAATTTTCCATGGGCAATCTGAGTAAAAGCATAGCCCTTCTGGAATATGGAAATATAAATCCTCCAAAGCTTCCCGCTGTAAATCCTGAAAACTTTGTTGTTATCCCCAAGAGTCAGTTCGATCGGGGTCTTAAGGCAGCGGCAGATGTTAGGGATTCAGTTAAATTCATTTTAACTCCGGACAGTTTTACAATATCATCAAAGAGCGATTCTGAAGATGCAGAGTTAAGAATAGATTCAACACAGTATCTTGAAATCAAGTCAAATGGTGAGGTTAAGAGCAGTTATCCTTCCGACTATCTGATAAAGATACTAAAATCAGTAGGAACAGCAGAAAATCTGAGAATATCCTTCAACAACGACTATCCACTTGTTCTTGAACTGGAATTTCCAATGACATCCGGTGAAAAGAAGGTGAAGTTTCTCCTTGCTCCAAGAATGGAATAAACAGTACGGGCGCGAGGGGATTTGGACCCCTGATCTACAGCTTAGGAGGCTGTTGCCATATCCAGGCTTGGCCACGCGCCCTTACTTCCGTGAAATACAAAATAGTATATGTGTTTATCTAAATGGTATTCGTGATAATCATCATTTTTAATCCCGTGAGCAGAAGAGAATATACGGAAAATTTTCATCCATGAACATATTATGAAATGTTTAAATCATCATATTACAGTTAATTCACTTGGCAATATGACACTTCTAGTTGATCCTTAAAAACCTTAAGTATCCATGATTGCGTCTTCGAAAATTCTTCCTTTCCTTATGGAAATGCATTCATTATCCGATTTATGAAGATCCATCTCATACTCCTTCGAATGAAAAGCTTGGAATCTACAGTTAATCAATATCTTCAAAATATATTTTACAATCCGAAAACAGAATATTTTTCGGGCAATTAAAATTCTTAAGGAATTCAAAAATGGGGATTTCAATTTTGGAATGGGATTTATGGCAGGATAAATAAAAATCAGGACAACCACTAAATATCATATGATATTGATCATAGGATACGTATGGGAAATCTTGGAGTTGACTTTGAGGTAAAGAGATACCTTGGGCTGGACGAGAATTCTGATCTTCCTGTATCCATAAATGACTGGAAGGAAGAAGCCAGGAAAAAAATGAGCCAGGAGGCATGGTCCTATCTTGAGGGGTCAGCAGGATCGGAATCCACAGAAAGGGAAAATGAAACCTCAATGGAAAGATATCGCATAAGACCAAGATATTTAAGGAATGTTGAAAACTGCGATCTTTCATCAGATTTCCTCGGAAAGAAACATAAATTTCCAGTTGCACTGGCACCCATTGGCGTAACATCCATAATCAATGAAGAGGCAGAAATTGCAATCGCCAGAGCTGCAAGAAACACTGGTATACCATTCTCATTGAGTACAGTTTCATCAAAATCCATAGAGGAGGTTGCCATCGCAGTTCCAGATGGTGAAAGATGGTTCCAGCTCTATCCAGGGAAGAATAAGGAAGTGATGAAAAGTTTCATAAAAAGAGCAGAAAAATCTGGTTATAGCGCACTAATAGTAACTGTAGATACCACAATGCTGGGGTGGAGAGAAAGAGATCTAAAACTTAGTTACCTTCCATTTCTAAAGGGCTACGGACTTGCAAACTTTTTCTCAGATCCTGAGTTTTTAAATCTTCTTGAAAGGAAACCTTCAGAGGATATGTCCGCCGCCATAATGAAATTTTCAGATATCTATGTGAATCCGTCCTTCTCATGGGATGATCTTAAAGAGATCATATCCATAACGAAACTTCCTGTAATTCTAAAGGGTGTAACTCATATTGACGATGTAAATCAGGCTTTCAGCATGGGCGTAAAGGCAGTAGTTGTATCCAATCATGGGGGAAGGCAGGTGGATGGGGCCATAGCCAGTATTGATGCGCTCTATGAAATATGGAAGAATGGAGATGTAAAGGGTGAACTCATGTTTGACAGCGGAATAAGGCACGCATCACATATAGTGAAGGCAATAACCATGGGTGCATCTGCAGTTCTCGTTGGAAGACCTTACTGCTACGGTCTAGCTGTTGCAGGACAAAGAGGAGTGGAGACATATATGAATCAACTCCTTTCGGAACTCAATCTTCAGGTAGCCCTGGCAGGAAGTTCCTGCATACAGGATTTGAGAAACGGAGAGATATACCTGAGATATTGAGAATCCGGAAAACTTAAAATAAAATTTTTATGGAAATAGTTTTCAAATTTTATAGTTAAAAGATCACTTGTATTTTATTTTGCTTGAAGGTCTGAAAACAAACTTCTCCTTCTGGGGGACTTTTATTTCCTTCCTTGTCTGAGGGTTCTTGGCGCTTCTTGCTTTCTGCGTCTTTCTCTCAAAGATTCCGAAACCTGCAAGGTTTATCTTCTGTTTTTTGTCTGCTTCGTCCACAATTTTGTCCAGAAAAGCCTTTATTACCTCTCTGGCAACTTTCTGTGTCGTTCCGGTTGTCTTGGAGACCTCTTTTGACAATTCGCTTATGCCAACCATTTTTATCAATTCTATATGTACATACTACTATTAAAATATTTTTGTTCAGGATTTTATTTATAATGAGTTTTGTGGATTTCACTGGTATATTACATTGTTCATAAAAATAAGAAAATATGAAAACGATTTTATCTCCCGGTTAACATGTAACCACATGGACTTCAGAAAACTCAGTGAAATTCTGAATAATTACTATGGAGATCTGCACTGGTGGCCAGCTGAGACGCCTGAGGAGGTTGTTATTGGAGCCATATTGACACAGAACACCTCATGGAGAAATGTGGAAAAGGCCATTGCTAATCTTAAGGAAACTGGAATTACGAAACTTTCAGATATAGCAGATGGAAATAAGGAGAAAATAAGGGATGCAATAAAGCCATCAGGATTCTACAATCAGAAGACTGAAAGGCTGATATTAGTGAGCAGGGAGATCCTGAGGGCAGGTGGTCTCGAAGCTTTGGAAAAAATGGATGATAAGTCACTATCAAAGTTCTTATCTTCATTGAAGGGAGTGGGAAGGGAGACTGAAGAAAGCATAATGATCTATGCACTGGGAAGAAAGAGATTTGTTGTGGACAAATACACCATAAGGATATTTTTCAGAACGGGTATCATCCAAAATGAGAGCATCTTCCCGGAGGACCTAAAGGAGGAAATAGAAAATCAAATGAGCCTTGAGGAGCTGAACAATTTTCATGGAACACTTGTGAATCTTGGAAAGGACTTCTGTAAAACAAAGCCTGTCTGTTTAAAATGTCCTGTGAGAATGGAATGTAACTATGCGAAGGATTTGACGTTACCGTAGCCGATAAGTCTCCAGCGGTTGGTTATTTTTCTTCCTATGGCCACCCTTTCATCGCTCTGAACTGCAACAGGATATCTCAGTGAAATTTCCACATCACCATCCCTGACGTTTGTTGCCATACCCAGTGTGTTTGATGTTCCAAATGTGAGCATAAGGTATTCCCTGCTCTTTATGGGCTCAACCTTCATCTCATCCTCAAAGCCCACCACACGGTTCAGAAGGTGTGTTTCAATTTCAACGGTTGTTGCCATTGGTGGGACCTTTCCCACAGATCCAAGAATTCTCCCTGTCAAAAGATCGTTCTTTGTGAGAAATGGATCAAGTTTGGTTCCAACTGCAGAAAGTCCTCCCGGAACTATGGTCTCATAGGAATTTGAACCTGCCATCAGTGATGTTATCTCCGTGATAACATTCTCCCAGACGTTTTTATTCCCCTTGGTCTGTTGAATCCCAGGTGTGATTTCAATCTCCTGTCCAATTCCCAACATTCCCTTTACCAAAGATCCACCGAGAACTCCACCTTTCAGGGTTTCCGGTGACGCACCTGGTTTGTTAACGTCAAAGGATCTGGCTATATACATAAGCGGATCAGCATTTTTATCCCTTGCCGGAGTAGGAATGTATTCCTCTATGGCTTCAAAAACCTTGTCTATATTCTTATTATGGTACGCACTTACTGGAATAACAGGCGCATTTTCTGCAATACTTCCCTTGAGGAATTTCTTGATTTCTTTGTAACTTTCCACTGCTCTTTCCTTGGTTACAAGATCTATCTTATTCTGAATAACTATTATATTTTTAATACCCATAATTTCTATTGCTGTAAGATGCTCTCTCGTCTGTGGTTGTGGGCATTTTTCATTTGCCGCTATTACAAGTAGCGCCCCATCCATTATGGATGATCCCGAGAGCATGGTTGCCATAAGTGTTTCATGGCCAGGTGCGTCAACAAAGGATATAACTCTCTTTAATTTGCAATGCTCATTCAGTGGTTTGTTAGAATAAATTCTATCTCCATCATTACATTCATAAACCGGTGTATCCGCATAACCCAGTTTTATGGATATCCCCCTTTTAATTTCCTCAGAATGTATGTCGGTCTTTCTACCGGTCAGTGCCTTCGTAAGAGTACTTTTTCCGTGGTCTACGTGACCAACCATTCCAATATTTATTGTTGGCTGGGGAAGACTTGAACTCATTCTTTCTTTTCCTCTGATTGGTTGTCCGGAGCTTCAAGTGGGGCTGGCCCATACTGTGTTATTACAAAGTTCAGCTGGGATATATCTGGCCCAATTACGGAACCTCTAAAAGTTACCCTTTTCCTTATCCCCCTCTTCGCCCTCTGGCCCTCTCTATATCTCACAAGAATTCTCTTCTTTCCAGGGATTGCAAGATCTGATTTCATTGGAAAGCCATCTATGGAAGAGCCCCCTGTAATCTTCAGCTTGTATCCCGGAAGTTCAAAGAAAATTCCATCTATCTCTTCACCGATTCTTCTGCCATTGAGAAGACTCAAGTTCTCCGGTTTTACATCTTTTTTATAGGTTTTTCCTGTTTTCTTATCTGCAATTATTGCTACTGAATTTCCTCCAGCCATTTATATTAACCCCCTTTAAGGTTAGATTTTTAGGGAATACAAGAAAGGCTTATAAATTTATCAATAGGTTTTCCATTTCACTGAAAGCACATTTCACCGCAGGAATATTTCTCAACCGGTTAATCATACCACGTAATCTGGTATCCATACTCAAAGGGATCAATCAGAATTCTCAAATCAAGGCAACAAATGAATGAAATATGGTTAGTGAATGATATTGTTCCCCTAGGGTGATTAAAATTTTTGGTATCAAGGGAACTGGCATTATTTATAAGCACAATTATCTGCACATGTTTATGAACAAGGATACATTGTAATCTCATGTCTTACCATGAGAAAGAAGTGGAAGTTGAGATACGTGGTGGCTATACAATGGATGGTGCAGGCGTCAAGCTATTCAGGGTTTTTGGTGGAAAATATACATTTCCAAGAACCGATCCGTTCCTCCTCATGGATTATTTTGGCTCCAATGATCCGGTGGAATATGAAAAAGGTTTTCCATGGCATCCCCATAGGGGTATCGAGACCGTAACATATCAGATTAAGGGCAATACGAGCCACGAGGATAGCAATGGAAACAGAGGCAGAATCTTTCCCGGCGATATACAGAGTATGAGTGCAGGAAGTGGAATTTATCATGAGGAGATGCCGGGGCCTTCAAAGAATACATCCGGCGAAATTCTATCACAGGAGGTTCTTGGTGTTCAATTGTGGGTAAATATACCTTCAAGGAAAAAGATGTCCACTCCCGCCTATGCCTATCACAAATCATCTGGAATTCCGGAAATCAGTAAGGGAAACCGCACCAAGATAAGGGTTGTTTCGGGGAAATTTGAGGACGTAACAGGGCCGTACGAATCCTTTACGGCAAAAGGTATCACATACATACACATGAAAATAGGAAAGGATGAGGAATTCACCTTAAGTGGTTACGAAGGAAAGAGAGTAATCGTTTTCTGTTTTTCTGGTTCTGTGAGAATAGGGGAAGAGGCCAATCTTGAGGAGAGAAACTCCTATTCCCTGTCAGTTTCAGGTGACTGGTTCAACATTAAAGGAATAAATGAGGAAAGTGATCTTATAATAATCGGAGGAGAGCCTACAGGTGAGAATATAGAATGGTATGGGCCCATAGTTATGAGTACAAAGGAGGAAATCTCTGAGGCTATAAGGGATCTGAATACAGGGACATTCGTAAAAAGCAGGGAGCCTATAATCCTTTAAACTAAAAAAACATTGTACCAGAATTATGAACCAATAGGATATTTATGGGGGCAGAAATATTCTCTTATGCGTCTTGATTTTTTCCTTCTTATTCTTGTAGGTACGCTCAGTTCCACGATTTCCATATTATATTACACAATGAATACCTATCTGTCCAGGAGAAAGGCAAAGTTAAGGGAAGAAAATTCTGTACGTGGAGAGCAGCTAACAAAGGATGATGTTACTGCAGTGATACCTGTATACAATGAAAACCCGGAACTTTTCAGTATTTCCCTGAGAAGCATATCAAGTCAGGTTCATCATACCATTGTGATTTCAGACGGAATAGAAGAGCCTTACAGTTCCATATGTGAAGCCAGCGGTGCTGAATTCATACTCAAGGAGCAGAGATCCGGAAAGAGGAGTTCACTTGCAATGGGCATGGAGAAGGTAAAAACAAAAATTGTCATATTCATGGATGCAGACGCACTTCCAGAGGAAGATGCAGTGGAAAAGATTCTCAAGGAATATGATCCTGAAACAGGTGGTGTTGGCTCAAATATATTCATGGATACATCTGACGGGAAGATGGTATCCTATGCTTCTGAATTTCTGGAAAGATCAAAGGAAACTGTACAGAGAGCAATGAGCAGATTTGGAAATATAATGATCATTGACGGCAGCTTTGCATCATACAGGTCAGAGGTCATAAGGGATTATGTTCAGTCTGACGAATTCAGGAATTATAGGATTAAGGGCAAAATTCCATACTATGGTGGAGGTGACGATACCTCCCTGACCGCCTTTGTCATAAGGAGTGGATACAGGGTAAGAAAGGCCTTCGATGCCCGTGTTGTGACGTTCCCAAAAAAGAATATCAAATCCTTTGCAAAGCAAAATCTGAGATGGTCGAGGACAGCATGGAGAACATTTTTCCAGAACATAAGAAATGGGACATTTAAAAGATCAAATAAATTCTATGTTCTTGAACAGTTCCTGACATTTTCCATACCCGTGCTCTTCCTCGGGGTTCTCCTTTTCAGAGGAATAACCTTTTTGGACATATTTGTCCACAGAGGTTTCATATTTCCAAACCCATTTCTCTTCATCACACACGGATTAACCCATGCAGTTACAAATCCATACTATTCCACCTATATGATCACATCAACAGGTTCCACTCTTTCTTCATTCCTGTTCCTTACAACAGTGGCTGAGAACAGTGTGAAGGAGAGGCTCAAAATAATAGGATATGGTTCCATCGGAGCACTGATTCTATTCCTGACATCTGTCTATGCCATGTTCACCTTCAGAAGGGCATGATAAAACATTATTTCCATATTTAATATGTGGAAATATGTATGTTCTCGGTCTGGAAGGTACAGCTCACACTGTAAGTGCCTCAGTTCTCGACGAGGTAAAGATATATTCTCTGGTTTCAAAGACATACAGGCCGGAAGAGGGTGGGATAAATCCAAGGGATGCAGCCGATTTTCATTTTTCCAACATTGTTGAAGTTATAAGGAAGGCAATTTCAGATTCCGGCATATCTCCAGAGCAGATCAGTCTGATAAGTTTTTCCAAAGGGCCAGGGTTGCCTCCTTCCTTAAAGGTTGTGGCAACAGCTGCCAGGGCACTTTCCATCAAATATGGTATTCCCATCGTTGGAGTCAATCATCCTCTCGGTCACATAGAGATAGGAAGAAGGGAGACGGGATGCAATGATCCTGTTATGCTTTACGTTTCAGGGGGAAACACCCAGATCATCGCTTATAAAAATGGCCATTACCGGGTCTTTGGGGAGACACTTGACATTGGTGTGGGGAATCTTCTGGATAAGATTGCAAGGGATATGGGATTTCCATTTCCTGGAGGGCCAGAGATTGAGGCTATGGCCCTTGGAGGTTTAAAACTTCTGGATCTACCCTATACGGTTAAGGGAATGGATACGGCTTTTTCAGGGATTTATACGGCAGCATCTCAGATGCTGAAAAGGGGGGAAAGGAAGGAAGATGTATGCATGAGTATACAGGAATACGCATTTTCAATGCTTGTGGAAACCCTTGAAAGGGCCATATTTACCACAGGAAAGAAGTCCATATTGCTTGCAGGGGGAGTGGCACGAAATAAGAGATTGAGAACGATGATTCAGACAATGGCAGAGGAAGCAGGGGTTGAGGTATTTGAAACGCCTGATAAATACTGTATGGATAATGGCGCCATGATAGGACAGGCAGGGCTGCTTACATATAAGGCAAGGGGTGCAGACAGGATGGAGGATACAAAAATCGATCAGTTCTTCAGAATAGATCAGGCTTACGCATCATGGGTTAAGGAGGAAGAGATCGTGTACAGGGACAGGGGTGCTGAATCCATAATAAGGAGAAAGAAATTTCATCAGTTTGAGGCCATAGAGAAGGAGAGAATTCCCAAGGGTTATAGAAATGAAGAGATCGATTTGAGGATCAGAAGAATGAGGATGAAGAGGGAGATAACGATGCTTGAAAGGATGGCAAGAATCGGGATATCTGTGCCATACATTTTTTCAGTGGATCTGAAGAGAAATGCATTCATGATGGAATACATAGATGGTAAAAACCTTGGAAGTGAGGAGAATATTGATCCTGAAGTGCCAGGAGAACTTGGAAGGATGATCGGAATGATGCATGGTGAGAATATATGCCACGGGGATCTGACCATGAACAACATAATGGTCAGAGGAAAGAGGGTGTTTCTCATTGACCCCTCCATGGGTTCTGTGACAGATAGAATTCAGGATTTTGCATACGATATGAGGTTATTAAACGAAAGTTCCGTTGCAACCCTGAAGAATGGGGAGAAGTTTATGCAGGATGTAATGGGTGCATACAGAAAACACTTTAAGGGCGCAGGAGCGGTGATCGAAGAGATGAAGAGAATTGAAGGAAGGAGAAGATACGCATGAGACTCAGATTTGTTACGAGTAACGAACACAAGTACATGGAAATAAATGAGTTTTTGGAAAAACATGGGAGTTCATGTGAATGGATAAAAATGAAATATGAGGAGACACAGGAAGACACCACAGAGGAGGTGTCTCTTGCCAGTGCAAGGTACCTGATGGGAAAGGTGGAACAGCCCTTTTTCCTGGAAGACACGGGTCTCTATGTAAGAGCCCTTGGCGGGTTTCCCGGTCCCTATTCGTCCTATGTGCAGAAGACCATAGGAAATTTGGGAATTCTCAAGCTAGTGGAAGGAAAGGAAAGATATGCAGAGTTCAAAACTGTGATCTCCTTTGTTGAGGGTAATAAGATCATGCAGTTCACGGGAGTTCTTGAGGGTAAGATAGGTGAGGTGGAAAGGGGCAAATCCGGATTCGGCTTCGATCCCATATTTATCCCTATAGGCATTGATAAGTCACTGGCAGAGATGGATATTAAAGAGAAAAATGAGCATTCCCATAGGATAAATGCACTCAAACTCTTCCTGAATTATCTCAACGGGGAATGATTTATTGATGGTAATACTTCTCACAAATTTAAAATATAAAATTTAGATAATGCCGCAATGTCAAAGATTTACAGGGAATGGTTTTTTTACATTTACTTGATACTAACAGTGGTCTTTCTCTTCATATTCATAGTGTCCTCAAACGATCTGCTCTTCCACTATAATGGATTTATAAATAATGGTCTCACATTTCAGGCCGCAGGGAACTGGAACTACTGGATATTTGTGCTGTCACTCATAATGGCAGGCATATTCGCATATTACACCTATGAATGGTTCAGGGACGATCGTTTCTTCAATGATATAATAAATTCAGACAGCAAATCAAAATTCATAAAAAATATGAGGGAACTGGAAAAGATCGCGAGAAAGCATGGGCCTTCATATGAGCAGAGACTTGATCAGAAAAAGAGTGCCTGGAAGATCAGGCAATAAGTTTTTTCACAAACTCAGGAAGATAGAGGGATGATTCTGCAATATCCATATTGAAATACTGCCCAGGCTCGACTGAGTCCTTGCGCATCTTAATCGGAGTATTTTTGGCCATGGTGAAGGACCAGAAGCCGCTTGGATATGTGGGTATGAATGCTGTGTAGCTTTTCACATTTTTGAATGCTGGTTTCATCCCCCTGTGGGCCATTCCTATGGCCTTTGGCTGGTAGAATGGAGATCCTGACTGTGTTACAACCACGCCCCCTTCTGTGAGTATTCTTGAAACATTTCTGTAGAAGTTTTCGTTGAACAATCCCTCTGCTGGACCTACGGGATCAGTGGAATCAACAATGATCATATCGAATTTCCTGTCTGTGGTTTCAGCGTATTTTATGCCATCTCCTATGATTAGTTCCACACTTTTACTGTTAAAGGAAGATGTCAGGGAGGGAAAGTGCTTGCGGCAGACCTCCACAACCTGTCCATCAATCTCCACATTCACTATGCTCTTCAATCCAAGTTTTAAAAGTTCTCCAGCTGCACCACCATCTCCGCCACCAATTATAAGTGCACTTTCAGGTTTTTTGTCACAGTAAAGGTAGGGCATTCTGGTGATCATTTCGTGGTAAACAAATTCGTCCTTTTCAGTAAGTTGAACAGTACCATCTATGGAAAGCAGCTTCCCAAAATCATAGGTTTCAAACACATCTATCCTCTGAAAGTCAGTCTTGACTGAAAGTAGTTGATCGCTCACCCTGAAGGACAATTGCAGATTGTCAGAATAACGCTCCGAAAACCAGTTTTCTATCAATTTCATTAAATGGTATATGCACAATCTGGTTTTAGTATTTTTCATAAAAACATACTTTTAGAGTACTAAGGAAATAATCATACTGAGTATTATGAAAAAGAAAATAAAAAATGAGTAAATTTAAGCACAAAAACAGTTATTATATAATCAGACATAAAGGGTCAATGAGTGAATTTGATGTGATTGTTGTCGGAGCTGGTCCGGCAGGAGCATCTGCCGCAATAAGACTTGCTTCAAATAAGGTGAATGTGCTTCTGGTAGACAGGGCAGACCCTCCTGGAAGCAAGAACGTTTCTGGCGGTGTTCTGTGGGGCGATTCACTTTCACAGGTTATACCCGATTGGGAAAAAAGCAACATGCTTGAGAGGTATGTGGAGGCAAAGGGTGTTACATTCCTGACAAAGGATTCGAAGATATCCATAGATTTTCGTTCAAAGAAGTTTGGTGAATACAAGAGCGGTTATACTGTGCTCAGAACAAAGTTTGATGCATGGCTTGCCAAGAAGGCAAAGGATGCAGGTGCAATGGTTGTATCAGGTGTCACAGTGGAAAAACTTGCCATGAAGGATGGGAAGGTTATTGGGGTCGAACAGTCGGGGGAGACAATAACCTCCGATGCAGTTATACTGGCTGAAGGGGCAAATTCAAGGGTTGCATACGATTCAGGAATTAAGAAAAAGCCAACTGATCAGAAGATAGCACTGGGTGTAAAGGAGGTAATAAAACTTCCGGAAAAGACGATCACAGAAAGATTTGGTCTCACATCACCAAAAATGGGTTTTGCATCTGAATATGTCCTCGGTTTTCTTGAAGGAGGCGTCAGGGCAGGTGGTTTTCTTTACACCAATAAGGAATCAATTTCCATTGGTGCTGTAATATCCATGGGCGACCTTAGGAAAAATAATCAGACCTATTCCTTCAACGTAATCGAACAGTTCAAGGACCATCCATTTATTGCACCCCTTTTACAGGACGGTAGGGTTGAGGAATACAGTGCCCATCTTGTTCCAGAAGGTGGCTTGTCCGTTGATTCAGTTTATGGCGATGGTTATATGATTGCAGGAGATACTGCAGGTTTCACATTCAGTAACGGTCTTGTGCTGCAGGGTATGAATTATGCCATAGTTTCAGGAATTGTGGCAGCGGATTCATTTATTGAGAAGAAGTCAAAGGGCGGGGATATGAATTTTGAAAATTACAAGCAGAATCTTGAGAAGACATTCGTTTTGAAGGATATGAATAACTTCAGAGGGTTGGATCAGGTAACATGGAGTGAGTCCATACACAACACAATACCAGCCATAGCAGAGGAAGCGATGCTGAATATTTTTTCCGAGGACGGAAATCCAAAGAAGCATCTGTCGCAGATAGTCCTTTCCTCTGCCCTGAAGAGGAAAGATAAGAGAAAGGATCTTGCAGTGGATCTGTATAGAATGTTGAGGAGGATGTAAAAATGATGAAAATAGAAGACAGGTTATCTCTGTTGAATTATAAGATAGACAAGTCCTATGAGCACATAACAATTAATCCGAGCATATGCGAAACATGCCCGGATCACTTCTGCACCTTTGCCTGCCCGGCAAAGTGCTACACACTCATAGATGATAAACTGAATTTCAAATATGAGGATTGTGTGGAATGCGGAACATGCGATACCGCATGTGCCCATGGAAGTGTTGCGTGGACGAACACAAAGGGCGGTCACGGAGTTAAATATAAGTACGGATGATTGAAATGGGACTGGAAATTATTGTTATGATAAAGCAGGTACCGGACAGCTCCGAGGTTGTTATAGATCCTGTCACATTTACACTGAACAGGGGAGCAGCAAGGAATGTCATAAATCCTGCAGATGAGAATGCAGTTGAGCAGGCACTCAAGATAAAGGATGCCAATCCAGACACTCACATTACAGTGATTACCATGGGTCCTCCCTTTGCTGAAACTGCATTGCTTGACTGTATGGCAAGGGGAGTTGACAGGGGAATACTTGTTACGGACAGGGCCTTTGCAGGTGCAGATACCTATCCAACAGGGCTAACGCTTGCTGCAACAATCACCAAGATTGGAAAGTTCGATATAATCTTCGCAGGAGAAGAATCCACAGATTCTTCCACAGGTCACGTTGGCCCAGGTGTTGCCGAGTTTCTTGGAATAGAACAGGCATCATACACATCAAATTCATGGGTCGAGGACGGAAAAGTGTTTGCGGAGAGGCAGCTTGAGGACGGAGTTGAGACTGTGAAGATGGAACCTCCATGTCTTATAACTGTTCTTACAAATTCAAACATACCTAGAAACGCAACTTTGAGAATGAAGATTGATGCAATGAAGAGAGGCATTGAGACCTGGACTCTTGCTGACATAAATCTCAAGCCTGAATGGGTTGGTCTCAAGGGATCACCAACAATAGTGAAATCAATGAAATCCATACAGGAGAAAAAGAGGGCAGGAAAGAAATTCACTCCGGATCAGATGGATGAGTTTGTTGACGAGCTCATTTCCAAGGGAATTCTCAAATTCGGGGGTGAATAAATGGTAGGACTCATTAATGCAGAGCCACCGGCAAATCCGGATGAATACAAGAATGTGATGATTTTTCTGGAATCTAGGGATGGTAAATTGAAGAAGCCTGGACTGGAGATGATTTCTGTTGGATCATCCATAGCCCACAAGGTAAACGAAATTTTAATAGGTATAGTATTTGGTGATAAGGTTGGAGACATGGTTAAGGAGGCTGGGGAATATGGGTGTGACAGGGTGATAGGATATGAATCCCCTGATCTGAAAGATTTCAGGACAATACCATACGCAACACTTCTCAGCGATCTGATCACTGAACTCAAGCCAAACATTCTGCTGATTCCGGCAACAAGGAATGGAAGGGATCTTGCCTCAAGAATTGCCGTCAGGTCAAGGACTGGAGTTACGGCTGATTGCACAGAGCTCGATATAGATCCAAATGGAAGAATACTCCAGGCAAGGAGACCCACATACGGGGAAAGCACTCTTGCGGAAATTCTCTGTAAGAGGCACAGGCCACAGATGGCAACTGCAAGACCTGGAATATTTGCAGTACCTGAGAGAAAATCAGACGCAAAGTATGAATCAGAGATAAGGAAGGCAAAGATAAAGAAAGAATATCTCAAAAAGGAGATTGTGGATTTTAAGCCCAAAACAACAGTTGATCTTACTTCTGCTAAATATATAGTTAGTGGAGGTCTAGGACTGGGAAAGGCATCTGGTTTCGATCTCATCAAACAGCTTGCAGATAAAATTGGTGCATATGTTGGTGCATCAAGACCCACAGTGGATCTTGGATGGATCACAAGGGATCATCAGGTAGGACAGACAGGTCAGTCTGTGAGGCCACAACTGTATATTGCCTGCGGAATATCAGGGAAGGCTCAGCATCTAATGGGAATGAAACTCAGTGAAAACATTGTCTCTATAAACACAGATCCCAATGCTGAAATAAACGGCATTGCAGATTACATAATCACAGCAGATCTTTACGAGGTCATACCTAAACTCATTGAGGCAATTGAGAAGAAAAAACCTGCAGAAGTAGGTGAAGACGCAAAATCAAAAACCAAAGATTCAACTATTCAAGAATCTAATTAAAAGACTAAACTTTCTTAGGTTTGATGCCTCCACGTAAAATAATCGCATTTCTCTTTATTCCTGAATTATATGAGGTATATTGGGAATAGAATTTTATGGCATTATCTAAAAATTGTATTTTTTATAGGATGTCTATCAAATTGTCATTTAAAAAAATTATATTCTGTCTTCCTCTGACCATTCCCAGTATTTGAAGTTCAACTAACTTATTTACCCTATTTTCAACTGTTCTTAGGGTCAAATTTTCTTTAAGTTCATTATTCAAAAAGCTTCTTATCGCTCTGGTATTGCTCTGTCCGTTTTTCAGTATCTGTATAATCTCCTTATCTATTTTGTCTGTTTTAAATAACAGATTAAAGTAAGGAGTCATTTCAATTCTCTTAAAAACCACACTCCTTCCGTACAAAGAGCTATTTGCCTCAATACTGTGTTCCACCAAATGATTATTCTTTATTGCCCACAATAGCCCAGCAATGGAATATACTGATGGTCCTGAAGTAAGATTCACTGAGGCCTTTTTAGAAATAATTTGCTCAAAGTGCTTTATGTACATTCTTAAGTCCCAAATGTTAGATAACCTATTTATCTCAACTTGAAGATTTGAATTTCGTTCATTGATATAAGTCAGAACATTCTCAAGTACTATGCTGGCTTTAAGAGAATCCTGGTCAGGATTTACTTCATCAAATTTGCTTGTAAACAGGACAATTCTATCCAAACAGTTACCTTGAGAATTCAAATAAGGTCTAAAATAAGGAATAATTATATCTGGCTGAAATCCAACAAAACTTACCAATGTATCTACACAAAAAGACGAAAATATTTCTTCGCTCATAGGAATAGAAATATTTTTATTCTATTTAATCATATCTTTTATCATGGAGAGTTTGCTTATAAGAATTAAGAGGGAAAAAGGTGTGATAATCCCTTACGAATACAATTATTATCTTTCTATCGGTATTTATTCAAAATTATTAACATATCAGGAAAAGATTAAGAAATTACATGTTAAAAGTCAACCAGGGCTGCACACGTTTAGTAATATAATTTCTAGGAATGTTAAGGGAGGAATTAATGGATTGGATATCAATAATGGTTTTTTCATTGTAAGAACAATAGATAATTCTCTTTCTGCCTATTTACGATTGGGGCTTTCAATTGATCCTTCAATTAGAATAAATGATGTGTCATATGAGGTGACTAAAGTTATATCTTTACCGGAACCCATGTTAGGAGAAGGAAAAGTAAAATTCAAGTCATTATCACCCATATTAATTAGGAATTTTGAGAACAAAAATGAATATGTTGATATTAGCGAAGACGTAGAAATTAATCTGAATAAGAGCGCAGTTTGGATACTCAAGAATTTATTTGAAATATCCGAGGAAGAGATAAAGAATTTCCATATTTATTTATCTTCCTCGAAAAGGAAAACAGTAAAAATTTCCAACTCAAAAACAAAGGAGTCAATAACAACTGCGTATGAGTTAAGAGGAGAAATTGAGGGGTCTGAAAAGGCAATGAAGGCACTTTATTACAGGGGTTTAGGTTCTAAACCTTCCCTTGGTCTGGGATGCTGGGAGGTAATATGAGTGGAGAATAAAACAATCGTAATAAAAAATTACATGGTTTTTCAAAACAACGTATTCAGCAATGTCATGGATTGGGCGATTAACGATATATTTCAAAAAATATGGACGGAAGAGGAATGGTCAAAGTGTGCAAAGGGAGGAAGGCACGTAAATAATCCAAATTTTGAGAAGTACAGTGATATGGCCTATCAGGTTCATATATTTTCAGGCGTGGCGATGTCAATGAAGGTTTTTGACTACTATTTCAGTGAAACTAACAAAGAGAAATCTGAATACTTTTTGAAGAAATTTAACGATAATAAAACGTTTGAAAAATTGATGAAGAGGTCAATTCTAGGTTATGTGTTTCACGACTTCAATAAAATTACCGAAACGAATTATCACATGATGGATAAAGAGCCACTTTTTGAATTAATTGATAAGTATTTTAATGGTCTTATGGAAGAATTAGATCTTAATAAGGACAACATTTATCAAATTGCAGTATGCACGGAGAAGGGAACTGAAGCCAATGTACTGGATGATTCCGCAAATGTATTCCCTAATCTGGATTTCGAAATGAATTTTTCCAGAATGTCGGATGTGTTATCGGGAATGTATAATCAGCATGAAACCAATTCAAGTCGAGATATAAAATTTGGTCCATATATCATGGTCAAAAAGGAAAAAATAAAGAGTTTTGGTATCGCAAAGAGCAACCTCTATGCAATGGAAGGTTTAGCCAAGAAGGCTCTGGTTTCTCTTATAAGAGACAAGATGAACGGATTTTATCTATGGAGTACGGAGGATTCAATTTACTATGTAACCGGTGAAACTCCTTTAATTAAGGCGGAAATGGAAGATTTGATAGTCGACGAGTTTAAATCTCTAATTTCAGAAGTAATGCATCCAGAAAAATTGATAAGTATGAATGACAGGAGGGTCGATAACGCTGCCTCAGGGTACTTGGAGCAGACTAGACAATCTCTCGTAAGTTTTATGAAGAGGGAAAGTAACTTAAAAATGTGTGTCCATTTGCAGGACATTAAGCTAGACAGTGAAGATAAAATAGTTCAAGCTGAAAATTTTAGTGACTATATTTCAAATTATAAAAACAGTGTATTCGAAATTAAATTAAGGTTTGTAAACGAAAAACAGGGGGGTCACTCCATAAGGGAGGGCTTTAGGTTCTTAGGTGGTGATGACTCAGACGAGGGCGAATTGCTAAAAATCTTTAGTGTCCGCTATATTCAACTTAATAGGAACTTAAAGGATGAGGAAATTGATAAGATCAGGACGAGAATTAACGCCATCGTTGAAAATTTTAAAGGCAATTATGATCAGATATTAGGGAAAGAGGTTGAGAAGTCAGCTCTGCTAATACCTATTTTAATAAAGGAAGATGTAAATTGGGAGAAAATCCATAATAAGGTTTTAGAGGATATGAACAGAGAGTCCAAAGAAGTAGATTACAGGCAGATTTTAGAAAGGATAATTCCTGGAATATTTCGACCAGGGAATTTCGAGGAGGTTCCAGAAAAATCAGAAATGTCGATGGTGAATGGATTTCACGCAACAGAAATAGCGAAGGGCGATAAGCTATATGGATTAAATACCAACGGATTTAATAATCGATTAAAAACATCGAGAATCTCAAATGGAAAGGTAGATGATGTCTCTATATTAGAGTTCAACATTAGAAGGAATGTTATTACAAGATTATCGGGAGATGATACCCTTGTCTATCTTAAATTCCCAGGAGCTATTCCTTATCTTGATTTGAGCCTCTTTATGGATAAATTCTCAAACTCCAAAAACAATGAAAAATTCATTGTAGATAAGCTAAGAATGAGCATTGAAAACATGGATAGAAAAGTTAGAGTGGACAACTCATTTTTCTTTGTAACAAATGCCATAAAAACGAACGCGGATATGCTAAAGGTTCTAAACGAAGCCATGGAAATAGCACAAAATACTAAAATGCACGTCAGAATATCATACTCCAACTCACCTCTGCTATCGGGTCAACTTGAGTCAATTAAATTAGACATATCAAATAGCCTTGTTTCATTTTTCTCTTGGAACGCAATAAGATGCAACGAAATTTCAAATGTAAAGAAAATAATGCAGGCTTTCAATGTATTGGTAAACGGCTCTTTAGATAAGTTTGATTTCAAGAAAATGGCAGAAATAATGGTGGATTACATTCAGAACTCAATGTCCATATTCAGTTATGTACATAATTACATCAGTGAGGTCAAAGAAAGAGGAAGAAAAGGTTTTGGAGTTCAGTTTTCAAAGGAAATAGAGGACATAAGAAAACTGGGATATAATGTTGAAAAAGAAGGAGATGAAAAAATGAAAAATATTGAAAAATTGGCAAAAATAGCATCAGAAATTGAGAAAGCGAACTGGAAAATGAGTGGAAATGATAGAACGTGGATGATGAGAGATTCATTGGAAGGGTTGGAAACGGCCAGAATTAGGGTTAAAGAAGGACAGAACAAAAAACTCTCAGAATTTAAAGATATAGTGGGGGGCATTCTATTGACCAAGGTGACTAGGGATTACAAGGATGAAGATAAAAAATTCATTCCTCTGAATAAAATAATTGAATTCGCAGATTGCCTTATAGAGTTAATTGAGAACGACTTTGCTGGTAGGATTCCGTCTGGCGCGATGAAGTCTTATTTAATAAATGCATTTGAATTTGAATATATGCTTACAACGGAGAAGAGGTGAAAAAATGGAAAATGATATGAAAGAGTTTGGAAAGGTTTTGAAGTTGCCTGTAATTGGAGAGCTTGATCTTAAAAAAAATCATGGTATATTTATAAAAATTGGAATAATATCCGAAACAACTGGTTTTTTTATCAATAGAAATAATGAATCCACAGAACTGACAAGTGAGAACTTTTTAGACGAGGAAAGATTAGTTGTTCCCGCTTCTAAATGGAGGGGCGCTGAAAGGTCCTATCTTCTCTCGGAGCTTAGAAAGTTAGATGGTGTCATACCAGGGGATTACTCCAGAAATATGGTGGAAAGGAAAGGATTGTTGAAAAATCCAGCCAGTTTGGTCTATGGAGATTCCAGTACAGGAAAGACTGCAGAGGCTGCTGGGATAGCATCAAGAGTATTCTACGACTGGGCATACAGCTATGAGCCTCTATCGGATATAACGATAAGACTGTTACATAATTCTCTTTCAGATAGTGGTGCAATTTTACAGGAAGATGCAGGAAAAGTTAAATCTAATGCTATTTATAACACTCCCTATGTGAAACCAGGTGTAAAATTAATCAGATTCATATCTCTAGAAAATGTTTCCGTAGAGATGTTTACTCTGGTTGTAATGGCTATTATTGGCACCACAAGATACGGAGCAAGAACAGCTATTTTAGGTGATAACATGAGTAACAGGATAGTTGGGATCGGTTTTTCGAAAATGGAAACTCCTGTTAGTTCTTACACAGTAATGAAAAAGGCATGGGAGTCAAAAAAATATGAACCTGAAATGGACATTCTCAGTGCAATGAAGAATTCATATGGACAAAATCTTCTGGAGGGAGAAAAACTCGAAGATGTGATTAAAAAAATTTTAAAAATGAGATCGGATACACAACTTCTCTCAAATATATGCAGGTTAATCACAACGAAAATGGAAAACGATTGGAGCGATTTTTGGGGTAAGACAGGGAAAAAAGGGGAAGATCTAGAATCAAATCAAACAAATTTCACAGACATCGAAGGCAAGGAGTGATTACTTTGGAAATCACTCCCTTAAAGATAGAAACGATCTCTCCTGTTAACTACTATTATATAGCGGCAGCAGGAGGGATGAGATCCTCTTCTTTTATAGGAGATTTAGCACTAAAATATGCAGCTCTTAAACAGTTTGGTTTGCTTGAATACCCTCTACCTGATAAATTCAAGCCAACTTATGAAGAACTCAATGATTTTGACTTCTGGTTTACAGTCGCGGTAAACGAGAAGATAGCATTTGAACAAGGTTCTGATACTTTATTCATGAAGAATATGATCCGAAACACCATGCACGGTATTGACTATAACGGAACTAATCAATATCCAAATGCCAAAGAAGGGAGTACAATGTACAAAAATTTCTACTTTCAACAACCCATAAGACCGGGAAATTTATTCTACTGCTACCTAATTAGCAAAAATAGAATGGAAATACCTGAGGCAATGAGGGTAGGTAATGGTAAAACAGGAATAATAAAAGTTTCTAAATTGCAAAGTAAGAACTTTGGGGCAGTTTTGAATCTCTATACGATTAAGAAAATAATGGGGTTGAATATTTCCAGAGAGGATTTTCCATTCACTGAGAATTTGCTTTTACAGTATTATCTGGCAGGTCTGTTTTCGGTAAATGAGGTCGAGGAAATATATGCTGAATGGTACAGTTAAAACATTTAACATTAAACCATCTTATATTAACAAGGATCCTAATTCCCAATATAGGGAATTTCAGTTAGAACTAAAAAAAGCAATTGATAGTTCAAATAACAGGATAGTAATTTTAAATGCGCCAACAGGGGCAGGAAAGACCTTTGCGTTCAGGGAAATTAAAAAGGATGGAAGGATAATGATCGTTTTACCGAACAACCTACTGAGTGAAGAAGTAAATGATGGTATTGGGAATATGGCCTGTCTACTAAATAAACAGAAAATTGATGAGCACATTCATAAAGTATATAGAGATCAAAATGCTAATTGTTCAAAGGCAGAAGCCATCGAACAAATGGTAATAGAAAGTGACTACATCATAACAAACCCCACAGTTTTTTTCTTCATACTTTCAAATCATTACACTCAAAATGCAAAGGATGATATGATTAGTAGAATATTGAAATATAAAATAGACACAATTATATTTGACGAGTTTCACATTTATACTTTAGATCAACTGTATAAAATCCTTGCAGCGGCAGTTATTTTACCCAAGAAAGTAAAAATAATGTTTAGTAGTGCAACGGTTCCGGATTATTTTGGAGAATTGTGCAAAAATATATTTGGACAGGAAAGTGTAACGCAGATAAATGTAAAGAGAAGTTATGAAAAAAATAACAACAATACTATTCTTCAGGGGCTAATAAAGTTGCATATATTCAATGGATCAGCTGAGGAATTGATAGAGAATAACAAGGAAATAATAAAAAGTGGAAAGTGGGCAATGATTTTGGATTCAATAAGAAGCATTGAGAGAGTTGGCCAAGTTTTGAGTAAAGAATTAAGGGATGAAGAGTATGGTCTATTAGCGGCTTACTATGACCCTGATTATCATTTTTACAAAGCCACCAAGGAAATCAATAGCAATTTAAGAATAGTCGTTAGCTCTAATGTAATAGAACAAGGAATAAATATCAATCCCAGTTTCTCCAACTTTATAATCGAACCAGGAGTTGGAAGCGAGAATTTAATTCAGCGTATAGGAAGGGTTGGTAGAGGGATAGAGCAAGAAAGCGTAGTTTATCTTTGTATACCAAATGGTGTTTATCATTATGGAAGAGACATCCAGAATATGGATGAACTCATAGATTTTATATCCTCCTTAAATTTCACAAAGAAAGCGAGAATACCGAGAGCCTTTGGAGTTGGGGTGTATGCTTATCTTTTGCTTGAAAAATTGACAATTTTTGCCTCATCAATAATTGAAAATAATATTATCAAGTCATTTGGAAACAATCTAAAGGCAGGCTATTGGAGTTCAAAAAATGTTTGTGAAACAATGGAAAATAAGGAAGGCGTGGAAAAAATTAAAAAAAATTGCTTCCGAGAAATTATTGAGCTCAAAGAATGGTGGGATAAATACAAAGAAACAATTTATGACTTTATACCAAAAATTTCAAGTGAAGTTAACGTTTTGGATGAATCCTTTAACCTAAATGACGAATTTCTCAAAACTAGATACAATGAAATATGGATCAAAAAAAACAAAAATATTTTGTACATGGATGGGAATAATTTTGTAGTTGGAAATTTCAATGAGAAAGTAAATTACGACTTTTACGTACGTATATCTAATCTTCCACTTGGAAAGAGGAGGATGAGATATGGCGATATTGCTTTCAAATCTCACGAGAAAATAATTGAAGATCTTGAAAAGCTCTTAGATGAAACTGATTGTAAGAATAACACTAATTTCATGAAATTCATAAATGATGTAATCGAATGCACAAAAGTGAGTGCTGGAGTTGAAAGGTTGATTTTGGAGGTTGATTATGATCAATCCTGAAAATTATCGTGGAACTGACGTCAGCTATGTAAGCATATGTCGTAGGCGGGCATGGCTTTCATTGCACGAAATATCTATAACCGATGGAACCGAGTTTGTAAAATTGGGCGAATATGAAAATGATAGAGAAAGGCAGTATGGGTTCTCACAAGTTACAATAGGCAGGAATAAAATAGATTATCTTAAAATTGAAAAAGATGGAAAGTGTACTATTCATGAGTTTAAAAGGGGAAGAAAGGTAATTGATGCAGATATTTTCCAGTTGAGTCACTACATGAAAGTGGCTAGTGATGCAGGTTTTGAGGTAAGCCATGGAGAAATTCATTTATTGGGTTCAAAGAAGATAGTAAGTTTAGACTTCCCTATTAAAAATGAAAGAGATCTGATTGAAAAATATAAAACGATAGACCAACTAAAAGAATCTAAAATACCAAAAGCAGAAAAGAATTATTTCTGTTTTCATGGTTGTAGTTATGTAGAATTTTGTTGGGGTGATATATGAGCGACATATATTATCTGCTTAAATCTGGTACCTTATCAAAATCATCTGGTTCATTGACACTTAAGAACGAAACTGAAAGTTTCAATTTGCCTATTGAGGACATTAATATGCTGGCAATATTTGGTAACGTAACATTCACAACACCCGCTATATCACTTTTAGCTGAGATGAAAATCCCAGTGATACTGTTTTCGGAAAGGGGATTCTATATTTCAAGTATATTCCCGGATAATTATCTTGAAAGTGGATATGTGCTCAAGAAGCAGGTTGAACATTCACTTGATTTTTCAAAGAGACTTTTTTTAGCGAAGCAATTTGTCATTGGGGCATCAAGAAATATGGGAAAAGTGATTTCAAGATTGAAAGCAGGCAAGCTGCAAGTTCAAAAGGCCAGAATTGAAAATTCATTTTCAATAGAAGAACTCATGGGGGTGGAGGGAAACATACACATTGAATATCTAAACCTTTTGGATAGCAAACTCCCGGAAAAATTCAAGATAAATGGAAGAAGTAGAAGACCACCCGCAAATAGTATAAATGCCATGATGAGTTACTTATATTCAGTACTTTACGGGACAGTGACATCAGAAATTTTAAGAACACACCTGTCTCCATCCATAAGTTACCTTCACGAACCTTCAGACAGAAGATCAAGTTTATCACTTGATGTAAGCGAAATATTCAGACCAATAATATGCGATAGGGTGATATTAAAATTGGTAAACCTAAAGATGATTAATGATAACGATTTTATCATGGAAAATGGTGTATATCTTTCTCCAAGCGGAAAAAGAAAGGTACTCGAGGCATTCGATGAAAAGATGAGAGAGACAGTTTTTATAAAAAGTCTTGGTAGGAATGTATCAATGAGAAGGATGATAAGACTCGAATTATACAAGTTGGAGAAACATTTAATTGGTGACAGTACTTATAAGCCATATATTTCAAGGTTCTGATTGAAATGTGGATAATTTTAACTTATGATATTAATACAAAGAGAGTAAATGAAATAAGTAAAATCTGCAGACAATATCTGAGGTGGGTACAAAATTCAGTATTTATAGGCTACATTACAAAGGCCAATCTAACCATATTGCTTCAAAAGATAAATAAGAAAATAGAAAAGGAAGAGGATGGAGTACAAATTTTCATTTTAAGAGATCAGAAACAGGTAAAAAGAATTTCAGTAGGTCTAACCAAAGAATTTAGTAATATCATTTAAATAAAGTTACATTAATGCTTAACTCAAGCCTCTTTTTTCAACGTCTCAAGATCAATTTTCCAGGGTTTCTCGATCCTATTAAGGTTCAATTTTAACTTATTGGATCCATTTTTTCAATCTCATCCATGCTTAGGCCTTTTCAATCCTATTAAGGTTCAATTTTAACGTCAGTCTCAATCCTTATGTGCTTATTCTCATCCTGTTTCAATCCTATTAAGGTTCAATTTTAACACGGTGCATTATATTTCAACTAATTTAACATTATTCGTTTCAATCCTATTAAGGTTCAATTTTAACTTCCTTTGCTAATTTTTCCTTTTCCCTTTTTGACTTGTTTCAATCCTATTAAGGTTCAATTTTAACTGGAATATCAAGCCTAAACGCAATCCAATCCATGAATGTTTCAATCCTATTAAGGTTCAATTTTAACGAAAACGGCAGACTGATATTAATTAACCGTCCAACTTGTTTCAATCCTATTAAGGTTCAATTTTAACCCTTCAAGGGAGAAGACAAGATACTCTACTCCAAGTTTCAATCCTATTAAGGTTCAATTTTAACAGGACAAGAGCTTCTTGACCTGATCAGCATCGTATGTTTCAATCCTATTAAGGTTCAATTTTAACAAAGGTATCTCTTAATTTATCTGGAAGTGACGAGGAGTTTCAATCCTATTAAGGTTCAATTTTAACTGGGATGCTACTTTATTCTTCCTTCTCTTCTTCCCCTGTTTCAATCCTATTAAGGTTCAATTTTAACGCTTATGTCTGAAACACCCTTACTGAGATAACTTGAGTTTCAATCCTATTAAGGTTCAATTTTAACGGTAAAATTATGAGTCAGGATTATATCGAAACATCGGAGTTTCAATCCTATTAAGGTTCAATTTTAACTCGAGATCCACTCCCGATCTGAGAAGGGTCTTTGCGGTTTCAATCCTATTAAGGTTCAATTTTAACTTGATTTCGCTGAAAATGTCTCATCCGGAACTGCTGAGTTTCAATCCTATTAAGGTTCAATTTTAACTCAAGTTGTTATCTTTATATAGGAAATGGAAATAAGTTTCAATCCTATTAAGGTTCAATTTTAACGCCAAAAAGGAGAAGCCAAGACCGAGATAATGACAATCCTGTTTCAATCCTATTAAGGTTCAATTTTAACGGAATTCAACCACAAAATTCGGAACAGTCTCAAACACGTTTCAATCCTATTAAGGTTCAATTTTAACTTCTTGCTCGACTTGACTTCAATGATGATATTGCAGCAGTTTCAATCCTATTAAGGTTCAATTTTAACAGAACTGCTACGTCTCCGTTGGGGAGGACTTTCCCGTTTCAATCCTATTAAGGTTCAATTTTAACTTCAGCCGTTCTACAAATTCAAAGTTGACGGCTCGCTCGTTTCAATCCTATTAAGGTTCAATTTTAACTATATCAAACGATCCGGTTTTGTGTGTCCAATCGATGTTTCAATCCTATTAAGGTTCAATTTTAACTAAATGACAAATTAAACTTTTTTCTTAATGCGTTAATGTTTCAATCCTATTAAGGTTCAATTTTAACTGTTCATGAATATTATCATGTACGGAATTGTATCTAAGTTTCAATCCTATTAAGGTTCAATTTTAACATATTCAATTAGTCCATATTAGTAAGAAGCAATAAAAGTTTCAATCCTATTAAGGTTCAATTTTAACTGAAAGATTTTTGGAGGCAATAAGAGAGCAGAGAGTGTTTCAATCCTATTAAGGTTCAATTTTAACTGAAATATACTTCATAGACTGCCTTGACGCTGAGATTGTTTCAATCCTATTAAGGTTCAATTTTAACAGTTTGAGGACTGGCTATATCAAAAAATGTCTAAGACGTTTCAATCCTATTAAGGTTCAATTTTAACATTGAAACCCTCTGTTAGCTGTTCTGGATGCAGCAGGTTTCAATCCTATTAAGGTTCAATTTTAACAGGAGAAATCCAGAGAATATGATGCAATGGCCCCATTGTTTCAATCCTATTAAGGTTCAATTTTAACGGTATTGTGCCTGTCCTGGATAGCACGAATAGACCTGGTTTCAATCCTATTAAGGTTCAATTTTAACTAAGGAACGGTCACATCGTGGTTCCACAGATCACTTTCGTTTCAATCCTATTAAGGTTCAATTTTAACGGAAGAGAGTCAAGAGGGGGCTGCTCCAGCACCTGGGTTTCAATCCTATTAAGGTTCAATTTTAACCTCGTCACCCACCGGAACCACCATAATCCATTCAGGGTTTCAATCCTATTAAGGTTCAATTTTAACTCTCCCCCTTCCGGAAAGGTGTGGAAAATTCACACAAGTTTCAATCCTATTAAGGTTCAATTTTAACCCGTTAAATTTAAGGAGAGCATATTTTCACCTTCCTAGTTTCAATCCTATTAAGGTTCAATTTTAACCCTTCCTGGAATAAAGTATCTTCATCCACGCCTTACTGTTTCAATCCTATTAAGGTTCAATTTTAACAATTCTAAGAGCAGCGGCGATGACCGGGAGCACAATAGTTTCAATCCTATTAAGGTTCAATTTTAACTCAACACAAAAATTATGCTGCAAATCGTATTAAAAGTTTCAATCCTATTAAGGTTCAATTTTAACTCAACACAAAAATTATGCTGCAAATCGTATTAAAAGTTTCAATCCTATTAAGGTTCAATTTTAACAAATTAATGTTAGTAAGTCATAATTTAAAATATGATTGTTTCAATCCTATTAAGGTTCAATTTTAACTTAAATATGGTAATAATAGTTATGATAATGGAACTTTGTTTCAATCCTATTAAGGTTCAATTTTAACTGCCGATATTTTTCTCTTTTTCACCATTTTATCTCACGTTTCAATCCTATTAAGGTTCAATTTTAACTCATTGTTGACAGTGAAGGATATGTTCTCAACAGTGCGTTTCAATCCTATTAAGGTTCAATTTTAACAGACTGCTACTTTTGTCTAGTGTATTGATAGTCAAAAGTTTCAATCCTATTAAGGTTCAATTTTAACTGTTCATGGCTATTCATAAAATTACCAAATTTTTTAGTTTCAATCCTATTAAGGTTCAATTTTAACCAGACAGCACACATCTATTCATCGGAAGGTTCTAATTGTTTCAATCCTATTAAGGTTCAATTTTAACTCATCACCAATAGAATAACATGAATAGAATTTCGTCCTAGTTTCAATCCTATTAAGGTTCAATTTTAACTGGTCAAATCTGGGAAATATGTTTTGCATATTTCCTTGTTTCAATCCTATTAAGGTTCAATTTTAACAGGAAAGAAAGTTTTCATTTTGAACCACTCTCCATATCAGTTTCAATCCTATTAAGGTTCAATTTTAACTCATGGTGGTGGTGTAAAGTGACAATGCTTGAAATTGGTTTCAATCCTATTAAGGTTCAATTTTAACTCCCAAGCCACTCCGCTTCAAAGTTACACAGGCACTTTGTTTCAATCCTATTAAGGTTCAATTTTAACGTTGTACGAATTGCCGAAGGCAGTTGTTTTGTTGCAAGTTTCAATCCTATTAAGGTTCAATTTTAACATATGTAAAATTTTTAATTAAAGTAAAATTATTATCAGTTTCAATCCTATTAAGGTTCAATTTTAACTATGACTGATAATGCAAATAATATGGGAAATATTATGTTTCAATCCTATTAAGGTTCAATTTTAACTGTCTTCCATTTTCACAATTACCTGTCTTCATTCTCGTTTCAATCCTATTAAGGTTCAATTTTAACTCAGTTCAGCTACATCCTGTTCTATTGACACTTTCTGTTTCAATCCTATTAAGGTTCAATTTTAACTATTTTTCGGACTACATTCTAAGAGCGAACTTCGAACGTTTCAATCCTATTAAGGTTCAATTTTAACAATAATATCTTAAATCTGAAGTACAATACTCATAAAGTTTCAATCCTATTAAGGTTCAATTTTAACCAATTATGCAGGCAATTATTCCTGTATCAACGAATGCGTTTCAATCCTATTAAGGTTCAATTTTAACTCAACTCATGACCGCATTTCTTACAGCGATACATAAAGTTTCAATCCTATTAAGGTTCAATTTTAACGGACCACATAAAGACGGAAATCCAGGGGATCAAAGGTTTCAATCCTATTAAGGTTCAATTTTAACGACTGGTTTTAGTTACAGATTGAAATATGCCGATCTGTTTCAATCCTATTAAGGTTCAATTTTAACCCACAGCGGCGGTAACAACTCCTACTCCATTCAGTCTGTTTCAATCCTATTAAGGTTCAATTTTAACCTAGGAAAGGGAAAACACAATTCCACGAACACATACTAGTTTCAATCCTATTAAGGTTCAATTTTAACTAATTTCAGCGGCAATTAATGACGCATTTAAAAAATGTTTCAATCCTATTAAGGTTCAATTTTAACAAATGGAACATATACTTCAAAATTAATAATAAATAATACGTTTCAATCCTATTAAGGTTCAATTTTAACAATTTGAAAAAATATTTAGATTAAAATTATTAGCGAAGTTTCAATCCTATTAAGGTTCAATTTTAACGCATTGGTACCTCTGTACTTTTCCTCCGGTTTTGAGTTTCAATCCTATTAAGGTTCAATTTTAACCAGAAAAAAAACCGAAACCCACCCACCTTTTAAAAAGTTTCAATCCTATTAAGGTTCAATTTTAACGCGGGAAGCAGTGTCTCAGAAATATTCGCTTTTATAGGTTTCAATCCTATTAAGGTTCAATTTTAACGGGTTGGGTTTCATGGAAGTTGGTTTCAGACTTCATGAGTTTCAATCCTATTAAGGTTCAATTTTAACCTAAAATATCCTTGCAAAATTTAACTGCACAAACTATGTTTCAATCCTATTAAGGTTCAATTTTAACCATTGTACCAAAATTGGAAAAATATCAATTCTATTAGTTTCAATCCTATTAAGGTCATAGTGTCCCAAATGTTGTGTATTTATAAAGGATACCTCCTTTGGAACATTTCCTTAATCTCATCAATGCATTTATAATATCCTCTCAATGATCTCATAGACCATTTGTCATTTATCTCTGCTGCTCTCAGATAAATGA
>NZ_JBLSDF010000009.1:0-47899 GCF_052315355.1 Cuniculiplasma thermophilum | reverse complement strand
GCAACATCCCATACGGGTAAAGAATGAAAGAAGGGAGACGCATGCTCTTTCACGAGGAGTTATCCTCAAGATCGATAACGCGTATCCCTGGCCAAACATGATCTCATGTCTGGTTAAAAATAATATACAAGATCACTTGTGAAATATCCATATGCAATCATGAAAAGAATGTTTCATTTTTCACATGTCATGGTTACAACATTGAGAAGAGTGAGGGTGAAGTTCATGTTTGCATGTTTTGCTTACAATGTACATGCATTGAAGATCATGATGGGATAGGGGTAGCTATGAAGATTTACATGAAATATAAGGGAAATCTTTAGAAATAGAACTTGAAAATGCTGTTATTGTTCATATTGCAATGAAAATCACGAACTACAGAACAAAGATAGCAGAATTCGAGCGGTTATTCGAAATCCCATGTGAATAATTAATGACCGAAACAATGAAGTCCTGGGAGCCTGTGGATTCCTGTGTATTGCCTTATATTACATAGGAGGATTTGCCAGGGTTTGGCGATCTGTGAATTTTTCACTCCTTTAATAATGAGAAAAAGATTGCTTATCGATCCCATAATTAATCGGATATTCATTTGGAGGATATGGCAGCATTCTAATTCATTTAATGATCTCCATTTCTGAAAGAACGTTGATTTACCTTGAGACCTCTTATGAAGTGAATCGTAAATGGTAATCCGAGAATTTAATAGGTCCTGTTACTGATGAATATGGATTGGCCATTTATGAAATCAAATGCACGTTTTCCCTGGATTACAGGAATTTTTCTTTGATAGCACATCCTCCTGATTTCTTCATCCGCCGGAGCTGTTTCGAAGTAGGTAATGTTTCGGCCCTGATCTTTTATGATAGTAGAGGCCTGTTCCCGATTAATTTCTCTTGTATTTATCCCATCATGGAACTGGAATTTCCCATCTGAATACAGAATGAAGCTACCTCCGTATCCAATCTCTTCCTTTATTTTCTCCCTCAATTCCCCGATGGTTGAACCGAATACCATGGCCTCTCCTGTTGACCTCATTTCAGGTCCAAGACTCATGGAAAAATTCTCAAATCTGTCAAATGGGAATACAGGTATTTTTGCACAGAACCCACTGTATTCAGGTTTCTCAATCTTCATCTTTCCCGTAAGTATGGCACTTATTCCAAGACCTACCCAGTTAATTCCTGTAAACTTACTTATTACTGGTATTGTTCTGCTAGCTCTGGCGTTCATCTCAATTATGTAAATCTCTCCACCCTTTTCCATAAACTGTAGATTTCCAAAACCGGATATTCCGAAATGAATTCCTATGGTTCTGGCTATTTCTGTGGCTTTTTCAGCTATCCAATCCTCCGGAATTCCTCTTCCCATTATGGATATGGCATCACCAGAGTGAACGCCTGCCTCCTCCAAGTGTTCCATTATTCCGCATACCTGAATCTCCTTTCCGTTGCTGATGAAATCAAGGTCATATTCCCTTGCATTTTCAATGTATCTTGAAACATGATAACTTCCACTGGAAGCCATATTTACATAATTTAATAGTTCCTCCCTGTTCCTGATTATTTTAAAAAGTGATCCACCGATTATAAAACTTGATCTCACTATAATGGGCAGACCGATTAAATCTGCTGACTTCTCTATCTCCTTGCCATTGTGTGCTGGAACCCATTCTGGCTGTATAATTGATTTCTCTTTTAGAAATGCTGAAAAGAGTTCCCTGTTTTCAATTTTCTCTATTGATTCTGAGGATGTACCAAGAATTATGTCTTTTCCCAAAACCTCACTTATTATGGAGGCCATGTTCTGTCCCGTCTGACCTGCGAACTGTATAATGATCCCTTTTACCTTTCTCTTCATGATTATTCCACATACATATTCAGGCACCAGGGGATCAAAATAGAGTTCGTCTGAAGTGTCAAAGTCTGTGGAGACTGTTTCTGGGTTTGAGTTTATCATGATTGCGCCCAGCCCCATTCTTCTTATTTCCCTCACGGCCTTTACTGAACTATAGTCAAACTCAAGTCCCTGGGCAATTCTGTTTGGACCTGAACCCATTATGAGAACCGATTCCCTTGATGATATCTCTATATCATCCCTCTCCCCATATGTGGAATAGGCATACCTTGTATCTGATCTGTATTCGCCAGATGATGAATCTATCATTCTTACTGCAGGCAAAATTCCCTTTTTGATTCTGTATTGAAGTATATCCCTTTCCTCAATTCCTGTAATCCAGTATATGACTCTGTCAGGTAAGCCTATTTTTTTCAGTTCTGCAAGTTCTTTCCATAGGTCTTCCTCTCCTTTGACCTTAACACGATTCAGGACAGCCTGTAACTTCACCAGTATTTCTGAAGACCAGCCTGTGCGATTACTTATCTCCCTTATATCAATGCCATTGATAAGCGCTGAAATGATATGTGCAAATCTCCTGCTGCTTGGCTTGGAAAGATTTCCAATAATCTCCTCCTTGCTGAGAGTTTTTTTGAAATAGGCAGAAAGATCAATCTCAAGGGATACCAGGGCTTTGAAAAACGCCTCCTCAAAATTTCTCCCTATCCCCATGGTCTCTCCCACTGATTTCATTGATACACCAATATCCATATCCTCAGTAAATTTGGTGTCAGGCCACAGGGGTATCTTTACTGTTACATAATCCTGAGACGGCTCAAAGGCTGCTGATGTGTTGCCAGTAATGGGATTTCTTATTTCTGTTAGAGGATGGCCACAGACAATATATGTGGCGATCTTTGCAATGGGATAACCGGTGGCCTTTGATGCCAGAGCTGATGATCGTGATGTTCTTGGATTTGCCTCAATGGCGTATATCTCATTGTGATCCAGATCAACCGCAAATTGAACGTTGCAGGCACCCCTGATCATGAGTATTTCAGCTATCTTCAATGCCTCCCTTCGCATCTCCTGGTGAAGTCTGTCAGGTATTGTAAGGGAAGGAGTCACTACCACGCTCTCTCCCGTATGAATTCCCATGGGATCAAGATTCTCCATGTTGCATATCATTATGGAGTTTCCCTGAAGATCCCTCATAACCTCATATTCCATCTCTATCATCCCTTTCAGGGACCTCTCTATCTCTACCTGATCAACTGAACCTATGCTGAAGAGCCCTTCAAAGAATACCTTTGCCTCATCCCTGCTCTCCAGAATTTTTCCAGATTTTCCGCCCAGTGTAAATGATGTTCTTGCAATAAATGGATAAAAATCCACTTCTTCAAGCTCTTCCTTCCATTTCTCCCTGTGAACAATTTTTGACTCCGGGACTTTTATGCCGTTTCTCACCATGGCTTCGTGGAACCTCGTCCTGTCCTCTGCCATTCTGATTCCCTCAGGCGGCGTTCCCAATATTTCCACGTTGTATCTGTCAAGAATACCAGCATCCTTAAGCTCAAGGAGTATGTTAAGACCGGTTTGACCCGCCATTCCCGGTACTATTCCATTGATTCTCTCCTGCCTGATTATTTCAGCGGCATTTTTCACGTTTATAGTCTTTATATAGACCTTATCAGCAGTTTCCCAGTCTGTCTGAATTGTGGCCGGATTGGAATTTAAAAGAACAGTGTAGTAGCCAAGTTCCTTCAGTATTCTGCATGCCTGTGAACCTGCATAATCAAATTCAGCAGCCTGGCCTATGACAACAGGCCCTGATCCTATTACAAGAACCCTTTTTTCAATTCCTGATTGCATTGAACATCTCCTCTACCTTACTGAAAAACCCTGAAGGATCTACAGGTCCTGGTGATCCCTCAGGATGGTACTGAACGGACATTATGGATTTTTCCATATTCTCAATCATTTCCACGGTCCCGTCATTGAGATCCCACTGAACCGGTTTCAACCCTGCATCCCTTAAACTTTCTTCTGAAACCCTGAAATTATGGTTATGAGATGTGATGTAGATATTTTTCCTGTCAGATACCGCATGATTAATCCCATGATGACCAAAGTTCATTCTTTCAATACTTCCCCCAAGAGCACCCGCAATTACCTGATTCCCCATACAAACTCCTGCCACCGGTATGTTTCCTTCAGCCTTTTTAATGAGATTGTAAATTTCTGAAAGGGCTCGATCCGAGGGGTCTCCTGGCCCATTGGATATGAAAATCAGATCATAGTCTGAAATTGATTTGATCCTGGAATCCAGATTTATAACATGAGTTTCACCCATTGAAGATATCCTATCAAGGAGGCCCTTCTTGGAACCAAGGTCCACAAAGAGTATTTTTCGTTCCATTCCCATGTTTATGATTGTCTCAGATCTGCCTGTGACCTTTTTTATGAGATCGCCCGTGGAATGATCTTTGAAATCATTGTCACTCTTAGGATCATCTGTGATGACACCCTTTAGATTTCCTGAATCACGGATCTTCTTGACCAGCCTCCTTGTATCGATTCCGTAAATTCCCGGTACTCCCTGGTGCCTCATCAGGCCGTCTATGGAAGTAAAACCTCTTCCCTCAGGGGACATTGTGTCTCTGACAATTATTCCTTCAGCCTTTATTCCATCGCTTTGTGGTATATCCTTCCAGAATTCGTAATAAAACATTGAGGGGAATGAAAAGACCATTAACTGCCCTGCATATGAAGGATCTGTCATTGCTTCATAATATCCTGTTGCAGATGTTGTAAAAATAAGTTCTCCATGTTTTTCAACAGACGCACCGAACGCCTTCCCCTCAAAGGAATCACCATCCTCGAGGAGAAGGTATCTCCTCAATTCAGGCACCCTCCTGATTTAATTCTGAGAGAATCTACCACAAAGAAAAATCTTAAAATCTTAACCTTTGTGATATTCATTTAGCTCTAAAAAGATGGATTGTATTTTCATATAAAATAATTTCTAAAGTGGATTGAGCTTTCGTGTGCGAATCAAATTCGGATACTTTAAGGCGAGAATTACAATTATCAATGGATTGGAGGAAAGAATAGCATTTGTCTCACAGCAAAATTGATAAATGATTTACCTGACCACTGAGGGATATTATAAATGCATTGACGGGATTAAGTAAATGTTCCGGGAGAGGTATACCTCACGATTATGGAACATTCGGAGCGTTATGAGCCATTTTCAGGGAAGGTGTATCGTTAATGCAAAATAGAGAAATGAAGTATGGGCCAAAGTATCTGAATGTTACAAAGGAAAAATCCTATGGCATAGTTTATACGCCAGATTGGATAGTTAACTTAATTCTGGATAGTATAGGATACATTGATAGTTTAGAGCAAAAAACCATAATAGACCCTGCCTGTGGCAGTGGAAATTTTTTAACTCTGGTGCTGGATAGACTATTGAATTATCTTGAGGAGAAAGATTTTTCCCATCAAGACAAGATCAACATAATAGGGAAAAATATCTATGGCTTTGATACTGATGAAGATGCGCTGAAAAAATGCAAATTTAATCTTCACAATGTACTTCTAAAGCATAATATATCTGATAGAGTTGATTTTAATTTATTTAAAAGAAATGCCCTGGACAGAGATTTAAACAGTGATCTCTTTAACAAATTTGATTTTGTAACAGGCAATCCACCATATGTAAGAATTCAAAATTTAGATAAGACGACCAGATCTTACATTCAAGAAAATTATTCTTTCTGTTCTTCCGGTTCTACAGATATTTACATCGCTTTTTTTCAATTAGGTACAAAACTATTGAATGAAAGTGGGATTTTAGGTTTTATAACCCCTAATACATATTTTTATAGTGATACAGCTAAATTATTTAGAGAGTATCTAAAGAGGAGTGAGAATCTAAAAGAGATAATAGACTTTAATGAGAAGCAAATTTTTGAAGGCATTACAACTTATAGCGCTATTACAGTGATAAATAAAAATGGGAAATCCGGTTATTTCAAATACTACACCTTTGAAGAGGAGTTGAAGTTTATAGACAATATACCTTTTTCGTCATTGAATGAAAATAAGTGGGTATTGGGCAGTGTAAATGTATTGAATAGGATCAGGGAATTAGAAAATAGGGGCAGAAAATTAGGAGAAATCGCAGAAATTCATGCGGGTCTGGCTACCCTGGCAGATAACTATTATATTTTTAAGGATGTTTTATTCCATGAAAACACTGCTACAGTAAGGTTGAACAAAAGCAAAGAATATACAATTGAAAAGGAGATTCTAAAACCAATAGTGAAAGTTTCTATTTTAAAATCTTCGAACGAAATCCAGAATAGATTTGTTATATTTCCATATAAATTAGTGGATCAAAAGTACATACCAATCAGTGAAGAAGAGATGAGAGATAGATATCCATTGACCTACGAATATTTTTTATCTGTCAGGGAGAGGCTTAAATTGCGTGATAAGGGGAAAACTATCACTCCATGGTATGCCTTTGGAAGAACGCAGGGTCTGAATTCATCCTTCGGCAAAAAAATTTTAGTTTCACCATTGAGCAATAATCCAAGGTTTATAGTGTGGGATAAACCTGAATACACCTTCTATGCAGGCTACTGTATAAAATATGATGGTAACTTAAATAGTCTAGCTAAACAATTAAATTCTGAGGACATGAAATTTTATATTGAACATTCAAGTAGAATATATAGGGGCGGTTACAGGTCTTACTCCAAGTCTTTTATAAAAAATTTTGGTGTAGACTTACAGTTGAGGTAAAAAATCAGACAATTAAACAACTTCTGTATGATAAATTTTCAAATTTCTCTCATTAAACGCATGGTTTCTGTAACAAGATATCCAGGTTGCGTACAATTCGCATCCTTATTAAAATACAATAATTTGAAAAATTTTTAAGTGATTTTTCCCAAAGCATTTCGAACCAATGATAACAGATCAAAAGGATTAACCCATAAAAACTCTCCCAATAATCAATAAAAGTGCCAAAGGAACCAGCCCATATAGTGCCATAATATTCAGGCAGGTAACCTCTTTAAAATTGTTTAAAATAGTGATTCGTTTATAACATGCCTTTTGATTGATTTTCCTGCTTCAGCTTTTCCAGGTTCTGTATCCTTTTGGCGGGATGAGGATGATCACTGAATATGCTATCCCTTATGCCAACCTTCTTTCTTTTCCAGCTTTCCAGAAGAGCCATGTGGTCAAAGGCCTTAACATCGTTTTCTCCGGAAAACATCAGCATACTGGAGAGGGATGATGTTGTTGATTTTCTCCTGAATACCCGGCCTCTCTGGTTAACTCCACTGTAAGCAACAATTTTTGCAAGAGCTGTCTGCAGGTTATCTGTGGCTCCCGGAATTGTTGATGCCGAGTTCAGGTCTGCATAGGATTCTCTCATTCTGTTTACGCCAAGTATCATGATGTTAAAGATGAAACTCACTGCAACCATGGCTATTGCTACAAGAATAATGGATCCACCGTTTCTTCTTCCACCTGAACCAAAAAGCATCGTGCAACCAAAGTAGAAAAGTATTGTTGGTATAAGGCCTATGGCAAGAAGCAATGTGACATCGTGGTGCCTTAAGTGTCCTATTTCGTGGCCCATTACTGCCTCTATCTCTTCTCTGTTAAGTATTTTCAGAAGACCTCTCGTTATGGCCATCCTTCTGCCTGATATTATTGAACCGAAGGCAAATGCATTTGGCATATCTGTGTCTGCGATAAATAGCATTGGCACTTTTTGGTTGTTTAGACTGCACACCTTCTCGAGAGATTCATATAGCCATGCCATGGACATATCATCCTTTGCGACCGGTTTGAGATGGTATATCCCTGAAATTATGTATGGTGAGATGGCATATTGTATTATATCCATGACAAAGACCATTCCAATAATAAGTATGAAGAAACCGGATGTGGGAAGAACTCCAAAGAAATAATAGGAAACGGCAAGAATAATGAGAGCTGCCAACAATGCAATTGCAATACCTGCAAATATGGCTGCAAGTTTCAATTTTATAGCAGTGAAACTCATAGAGGGAAATTACTTTAAAGTTAATAAAATGTATAAAATAGTCATGAACCTTAATAACTTAAGGGATGACAAGTCATTCACAATTAGATTAATTATTATAGTAAAGTTTTCCTTTAACATATATGATTGATGGAAACCTTAGACAAAATCTCCATTTCAAATGGTCACCGGGGAACAAACCAATCGCAAGGATAGAAGATGGAGGGATTTTGAAAATAAAAATACCTGATTCTTCAATAAATCAAATTAAAAAAAATATGAATTCCTCAGACCTCAGCAGTATAGATTCATCACTTTTCGATGGTGCAGTTGGACCTATATATGTAGATGGAGCTGAACCTGGAGATTCAATAGAAATTGAAATTCTTGACTTAGGATCAGGAAGTGAAGGATGGAGTGCCATAATTAAGGATTTTGGTCTTCTTAAAAACAGATACGAAGAGAGACTTATAACGTGGAGTAAGGTTGAAAATTACTGGAAGTGCAACAATGAAGGATTCCTTAGAGGAATTAGAATAGAGGACAGACCATTCCTTGGAGTTATAGGATCTTCTCCATCGAACGGAGAGCACGGAATGATACCGCCACAGCATTTTGGCGGAAATATGGATAACCGAATGATAGGAAAGGGCAGTAGAATAATTCTACCCGTAAATGTCAAAGGGGCATTGGTGTCATTTGGAGATCCACATGGACATCAGGGAGATGGTGAAATTTGCGGTACTGCAATTGAAACAAGTGCAGAGATAGAAGCAAGACTCAAAATACTGAAAAAGGGAATAAAAGCACCAGTTATATTTTCAGCAGAGAAAACAGAGGGAAATTATGTCTTTACATCTGGTATCAGCGAAAATCTCTACACAGCCTCAATTGAGGCTGTTGAAAATATGATATCATATCTGAAAGATTTTGAATTCACAGAGGAGGAATCATACTTTCTGTTAAGCGTTGCAGGAAATCTCGCCATAAGGGAGATAGTGGATGAACCAAACTTTGTCGTCACAATAGGTATTGACAGAAAGATTATTGATTCCAGGGATAAATAGATATCAATTTTAATTTTTCATATCTTCATTGGATTTTCTGGCCTTTTTTATCTCCACGCCCACCCCGGCTATTCCAAAGCCCACAATCAGATAGTAAGCTGTAAGGGCCCCCGTAAAGATGTAAAAAATATCGTTTGAAACAGAAGACGGTATATTGAAACTATAAGATTCAAGGAAGAATATTGAGAATACATAAAAAATGATGGAAGAGATGTATATTGCCCTGTGATGTTGAATAGCCTGAAAAACAGACCATTTTCCCACAGAAAAATACTTTCTTCTTCTTGCGACCATAACATAAACCATAAGGGGGAAGAAAATCAATGAAAATGGGATCACGCCATAGTAAAGGAAACTCAAACTGGTTGTCCTGTAAAAGTAACCAATTCCATAAAATATTCCAACGGAAACTGCAATATTGACAGGAACTATTCCATAGGCATATCTGCTTCTCGCAACCATTCTTGAAATAATATATGTGGGAAGGAGCGGAAATATTATGGCAAATATTCCGATTATATACTCAAAGGATTTATCAATGAAACTTCTCGTAATGAGGTAATGACTTATTGTTTTTAATAATTATTGGAAAGTATTACCTTTGTTTAAGAATTTAAAAAGTATAAAGTCATGAAAAACCTGCTATTTTCACGGAAACCATTTTTAAAGGGAATCACTGGATGATCAGATATTTTATCAAAGCCTAATTCTCCAGATATTTTAGAAGAACGTTATAATGCCCTCTTGAAGATACATGGCAAAAGAGAGGTCTTGAATCTGTGAATGCTAAAATAGAATAAACCCATACAAAAATTATGACTGAGAAACTCTATCTGAATGATTCATACTTAAAAGAATGCGATTCCAGAATAGTTAGAATCAATGAAAGAGGAATAATACTAGACAAAACAGTTTTCTATGCAAGCGGAGGAGGCCAGCCCGGTGACTCTGGAAAAATAATCTTCAACGGGAAAGAGTTCACTGTGAAAGATACAGTAAAAGATGGGGATGATGTGCTTCATATTATTGACAATCCTGAGACTCTGGAATTAGATGGTGTGGTAAGATGCCAGATAGACTGGGAGAGAAGATATGCCCATATGAAGTACCATGGCGCAATACATCTGATTGATGCTGTTGTCAATATGAATCCTGATTATGAAGGACTAATAACGGGCAGTCAGATATATGATGACAGAGCCAGGGTTGACTTTTCCATTGAGGATTTTTCTCAGGAAATAGCTCAAAATTTAATTGAAAAAACTAATTCTGTCATTAATGAAAACCATGACATTATTGTAAAGTACATGCCAGGTGAGGAGGCAGTAAAGATAAAAAACCTCGCCAGAACTGAACCTGGAAGGCAACTTATTCAGAAACTTGAAACGGTAAGAATAATTGAGATCGTGGGAGTTGATCAGCAGGCAGATGGTGGAACACACGTCAGGAATACATCTGAAATAGGAAAAATAAATCTTCAAAAGATTGAGAACAAGGGAAAGAAAAACAAAAGGATGTATTTTACAATCTCCTGAATTGCTTTAATATATGGAAAATATTTTTTTAGAAGGTTACTCTCTATATATTATGACAGATATGAGCTGGGTCAGGAATGAGATTGAGAGTCTGAAGAGTGAGGGGAGATATGTCCCCATAAGAACTCTTGAGACTTCACAGGGTGCCTATGTAAAAATAGGCGGAAAAACAGTATTGAACATGTGTTCCAACAATTATCTGGGACTTGCAAACAATCTGGAGGTTAAGAAGGCTGCAATTGATGCCATAGAGGAGTATGGAGTTGGGGCAGGTGCAGTGAGATCTATTGCAGGGACAATGGAAATACATATAAAACTTGAAGAAAAGGTTGCTAAATTTAAACATATGGAATCTTCCCTGGTTTATCAGGGAGGCCTTCTGGCCAATCTTGGAACAATTCCAGTACTTGTAGGTAAGGAAGATGTGATTTTCAGTGAGGAACTAAATCATGCAAGTATCATTGATGGTATGAGACTCAGCTCAGCAAAAAAATATGTCTATAAGCATATGTCAGATGAAGACCTAGAAAAAAACCTCAAGGAACACAGAAAGGAGGGAAAGAGATCAATAATCGTGACTGATGGGGTTTTCAGCATGGATGGAGACATTGCACATGTACCTGAAATTACAGAACTCAAGGATCAGTACGATACAATGTTTTATGTGGACGATGCACATGGAGAGGGTGTACTTGGAAAGAACGGAAGAGGTATAGTTGATCACTTCAATCTTGCAGGTAAGGTTGAGATAGAAATGGGTACATTTTCAAAGGCACTTGGTTCAATGGGAGGCTTTGTTGCTGGTTCAGAAGAACTCATTGACCTGATAAAACAGAGGGCAAGACCATTTCTTTTCAGCAGTGCCCTCAATCCAGGAGATGCAGCATCTGTAATGAAATCCATTGAGATTATGGAGAGGGATGACACTTTAATAAAGAAGCTGTGGGATAACGCTAGGAGATTGCAAAACGGCTTAAAGGAGTCAGGATTCAAACTTACAGAAACAAAGACACCCATTACCCCTGTTCTTCTAGGATCAGAGAAAACAGCCCTTCAGATGAGCAAAATTCTCTATGAGGAGGAGAATATATTTGCCTCACCCATAGTCTTCCCAACAGTTGCGAGAGGTATGGCAAGAATAAGGCTAATGCCATCTGCTGTTCATTCCAAGGAGGATATAGACAGAACAATAGATTCATTCAAAAAAGTGTGGAAAAAGGTCTCTGCATAAGGATTCCTATTAAATTTTAAATGATTATTTTTTCTGAATCACGTCCCAATTTTATTTTCTAAGGGAAATGTCAAAATTTTCATTCTTGTCAATTTTTCAAGAAAAAAATAATTTTTTAACATAATATAAAGGATTTTATTCAAAAATTTCATAGTGGCAGATTCTTCCAGTCCATGAGGTCTTTTCCATCAAGAGACTTGATTTCAAGTTTCTCCAGCAAATCTGTGAAAATATCATCTGATATTTCATCTTTATAGACCTTTTCAAGGGAATGATGAAATATAACAGAATGAAAGGCATGATTTGTGATGGCTGTTTGAAGGTTCATTTCATCACTTGCATCTTTTCTTATTTGGCCTGAAAAACCTCTTTCAATATTTTTCTTTTTGAGGTCTTCCATAAAGTCGTCGACAACATTTTCTATTTTTTTATGATCACTTTTGGATAAAACTATCTGCACCCGGTAACTGGGTTCAAACTCCAGCTTCCCATCGTTTACCTTGAACCATTTTAGTGCATCCTTTTCAAAAAATTCCTCTGCAATTGCCATCGCCATTTCCTTAGGTTTCGAAAAATCAAAACCAGAGGTAAGATCATATATCACATTATTACTATCTTCCGATACTTTTCGCGATTTCTCAATCATCGATTTAAGTACATTTTCATCGGCCATATTCATGAAACAAAATCAATGCATATAGTTGTTTTCCTGAAACGTAACATTATGTTTCATGAGTTTAAACCATTTATGAATGGGTGAAATCTTTCTGTTGACATATAACAATTTGCGTTATAGAAAAAAATAATACGAAAGTTCGGAAGTATATAGAAATGGGGCCCAAGAAAATGAATTTGATACTTGAATCACCCCACTATATATTTCAATAAAGACACACTCAGAATGTTTATAATACCTCATAATTATGGAGTTAAAGTGAGAGAATGATAGGAGCAATATTGTCCGGTGGATACGGAAAAAGACTGAAGCCAATCACTGACGAAATACCGAAAGTGCTTGTTGAGATAAAAGAAAATTACACCATTATGGATAGACAGCTTCTGGATTTTAAAAGCGTTGGGATAAAGGACGTATATATACTCTCAGGACACCTGGGGGAAAAAATAGAAGAGAGATACGGAAGCGAACATAACGGAATGAGATTCCACTATCTCAGGGAAGAAAAACCCATGGGAACTCTCTACTCTGTAAGAAATCTTCTGAAAAATACAAATGACGAGGATATAATTCTCAGAAACGGAGACGTGGTCACTGATATAAACTATGGAAGATTTGCCAGGTTTGGGGAGGAGTCCCAGTATGGGATGACAATGCTTGTGACAAAGATGAAGAGCCCATATGGCATAGTGGAACTTCTTGGCGATCAGGTAGTATCATTCCGGGAAAAACCGGTACTTGATCATTATATAAACTCCGGAATGTACTACATAAAATCCAAAATAAGGGATCTCTTCTTCAACGAGTATAACGGTAAGGATATTGAAACAACCGTTTATCCTGAACTCGCAAGAAGGAAGGAAATAGGCGCATACAGAGAGGATTCTTTCTGGATTGGGGTGGACAGTGAGAAGGAGCTGGAACTTGTAAGAAAGGAGTACCTTGGAAGGGAAGATACGGATTTCGGATATATGAGGAACATATATTCAAAGGGAAAGATGTCCATAGTTGAATACTTCCTGAAGGATGGTTCCACAGTAAGCATAAACAGGGGAAACATAATCAGATTCATTCATGGTGACGGAATAATAACAAATGGAAATGGATCACTCTACACCGCAGGCAAGGTCATGGATCTTGAAAACAATGTTGACCTCAAGGCATTTACGCCAACAAAACTGGAAGTTCTTTCATATTAACTGGCGCCACATTATATAGGCGTCAGAACCATCACTGTAGTAATTCCTCAGTATGGAGGTAACAAGGAAGCCGTGTTTCTGATAGAATTCAATACCTTTTTTATTATCTGTTCTTACTTCAAGTCTCAAAACTATTATCCCATAAACCCTTGATATATCAATGAATTTTTCCAGAAGCATTCCACCGATTCCCATATTTCTAAGGTTTTCTTCAACTGCAAGCATCAGAATCCGGGCCTCGCTTCTTGACATCTTTCGCCCGGCAAGAAATCCATTGATCTGATTCTCCTGTTCCGATACCAGAAAGCCGTCTGGCCATGACTGGAAGATCTCTATCATAAGATCTTCTGAATATTTTTCAGATAGTGATTTTGCCGAAATTTGCATGACCCTGTTCAGATCATCTATCTGGAACCTCCTCACCAGTGGAGGGTTAAAACCATCTTCTGGCATCCTCACGCTGGAATATGTTTTTCCATTTATTATAACTTTTTTGGAAGATCTCCTTTTCATCAGCTTCAGAATGACACCTCACACTATATTTTAAAGACGTTTCCATGACCAGGATAAACTGTGTATCCTTTGTAAGTCTTTATGAGATCTATTGATTTTTCAGCCTTATCCGGAAAGAGCGCAAATGATCTGTTGAACACAATCTGATCCTTCTTTTTCATGGCGGCATCCCCTACAAATATGCTCTTCATGTTCTCAAACACAAAGGATCTGCTATCAGGAGTGTGACCGGCAGTTGAGATGACCTTAACACCATCCATTGAAAACTCTGACATTGGAAGAAGACCATCGTTCTTATTCATTTTTGCCATACCGGATATGAATTTTGAAATCAATGAATTTGCAGGCACCATTTTCCTTTTGCCTGCTATGACATCCTTTTCTCCCTCCGGTACATATACGCTGGGATTGAAGGCTTCTCTTATATAAGGTATTCCCCCAATATGGTCCGGATGATAATGTGTAATAAGTAATATATCAGGTTTTGAATGAAGTTTTTCATAGTAGGAGACAATCTTTTTTCCTGAACCCTTTGTTCCTGCATCTATGAGAATTCTCTTTCCTCCGTGGCTGACGTCATAACAGTGTGCCATTGTTCCAGGTATCACTATTATAGAATCAACATATTCCATAATCTCTTTCAGTGCATCTAATTTTAAATATCTTCTCATGGAATTATGGGAAATAAGTACCCCATGGGAAATTTAATCCATTATGATTTTTGGATTTGATTTCATGTTTTGGTGGATTAATTATCCCCATATTTGCTGAAAAAATCATCTATTTCCCTCAGATCATCGGAGGCCGGTTTTGAATCTATGTATTCGGAAAACATGGTAACCCTGCTGTCCAGAATTATTATAACACCTCTGTCCTTTTCGCTCCTTATGACCCTTCCCATGGCCTGTTTCAGCCTTATTATGGCAGGGAACATAAAGGCGTACTCCCAGCCGTTTCCAAATTCATGTTCATAATAGGATGCGAGAATTTTTTGCCTTATATCCGGTCTTGGAAATGGAATGCCCACTATCACGAGAACTTCCAGGAGCTTCCCTGGAAGATCTATGCCTTCAGACAATCTTCCCCCTATAACACCAAAAATGGTGCCTCCCTCCTCCCTGAACCTGCTGATCATTGAATTGAATTCCACAGTCCTCAGGTCCCTTCTCTCCACGAATCCGGAATCGTATGAATCCAGATGCCTGAGGATTCTACCCATCACATTAAAGGAAGGAAAAAGAACCAGAGACCTTTTTCCTGTTTTTTTCAGAATCTGTTCTATTCTTTCGGCAATCTTCACCTCCATCTTCCCATCCATGGCTTCATACTTTGTTGTGAGATTGTTGTCATAAAGAGAAAGAAGATTTTCCTCGGGAAATATTCTTCCTATATTCAGGAAGTTGTTATTTGTGAAACCAGTCATGTTTATATATATATGCAGTGGTTCAAGGGTTGCGGAAACCTGTATGGTAAGTGAACGCCTCATCTGTTCCAGAATTATGGACGGATCAAGACAATAGGCCTCCACTGATAAATCCTGGCTTTCCTCTCCTTTTCTGAGGATACACACATACCTTTCATCATCTCCGTAGTTCAGAAACTTGAGCTTGGATGCGAGGGATGAAATATGGGACATTGGAACCCTGCCAATTTTTTCCTTCTGATTCTCCACAACCTCGCCAAAGTTTGCCAGTGCGTCTACCATGTATTCCACGTCCTCCGGATTGTATCTTCCTGCCATAGCTATATAGGAATACACATCCCTGAACATAATGCGCTTTTCATCCATCCCTGAGGGCATATCACTGGATAGATCGATCATACCTGACCGAATCGCCTCCATAAAGTCGGAAACCCTGACCCTTGGCATTATTTCTGGATCACCAAAATCCTGGGATTCCTTTTCTGAAAGATTTACCATATTCCATGTGATTTCAAAGGAATTGACCTGCCTTGCCATTTCCGGGAGATTGTGAGCCTCATCAATTACCACAACAATATTTTCCCTTGATGTGCGCATATTGTAAAGTACACCAAGAGCCATATCTGGGCTTATGAAATATGCATATGGCATCACCACAATATCTGCATCCTTCATTGCGTACTTTATTGACTCGTAGGGGCATATTCCTCTGGAACTCAATGATGTGAAAAGATCTTCAGGGGATGGAGTTTCGTCAAGAATCATATCTATATTGCCCTGATCCCTTATCTTTTCATTGTAATATCTGCATCCGCCATCCCTCTTCTCCATGGTTCTCTTTTTTCTTGCAGAACACATTCTTGAAAGAGATTCAGGAGTGAATTCCTTCTCCTTTTCTATTTCCATGTAAAGTGGGCAAAGATTAATCCTCCCCTGCATGACCACGGCCCTGAACCTTATGGACTTTCTGATAAGGTTCATTTCCTTCATTATATTAGCCTGCTGGGAGTTTGTTCTTGTCAGATATATGATTCTCTTTCCTGACTGCTTTGCGAAAAGTATGGAAGAGAAGAGTGATATGAGGGTTTTTCCAGAGCCTGTTGGAGACTGAATAATGGCATGTTTTCCCTCACCGAGTGTCTTTATGGCGAAATTTACAGCCCTTATCTGATATGGCCGTAAAACAATACTGCCATATCTCCCATCTTCTCTGACCGTTTCCATTAAAGGCTTTCCAGTTCCTTTCTCTTGGCCTGAACTTCATCAGGATTCACACTGAATTTCATGGCTTCATCAAGAGTCTTCAGTGCATCCTGAATCTTTCCCATCTTTCCCAGTGTATCTGCCTTGAGTATGTAGTATGCACCATTTTCAGGTACAAGATCAATTGCTGAATTGATATCCCTGAGTGCCTCCTCATACCTTCCCATCTCCATCAGAGTCTCATATCTCTTGTATACGAAAATCTGATCCATGGAGTTCAGTCTCACTGCCTCTGAATAATCCTTCAGTGCCTCTTCCTTCATTCCCAACCTGTATCTGGCGTTTCCCCTGTTATAGTAGAAGTCCGGAATATCAGATTCAATTTCTATGGCCTTTGTAAACTCCTTCTCGGCATCCTTTATTTTACCCATATCCTCAAGGGCTGCCCCAAGGGCATTGTGATAATCGGCGTTTCCTGGGATCAACTCAATGGCCTTTTCATAATCCTTTATTGCAGAATCGTACATTCTCATGGAGTAATAGGACAGGCCCCTGTTGAAATAATAATCTGGATCGTTCTGCAACACCTTTATGGCCTTTGTAAACTCCTTTATGGCTTCAGGATATTTTTTAAGGTTGAAAAAGGATATGCCCCTCTCGTTGTAATCATCCGCTATTTCATCTCTATCTCTCGGTATATCTGAGTCTTTGATCTGTTCTTCTGACACAATTCATTAAGTTTTTGTTAATACTTTAACTTAATGTTTAATCTTTCTCACAAGGAGTTTCATAAGTCCCATTTTTTTAAGTGCTCCATGTGCTTACTGATGAAATTGTATTATTCTGTTTTAAAAGATTCTCTTCTGATTTATCTCGTTCAACAGGGAAGTATAGGTTTTCCAGTGGGTTCTTACTATCCCGGATATATCAACACCTTCCATAATGGATCTTTTCAGGAAATCTATTGTCCTGGGATCTGATGGATACCCTGAACCTGTATCACCGTAATCTTTTCTGATCCTATCCATTGCCTCTTCTCTTGAAAGTTTTGCAAGTATGGAAGCAGCAGATACATTTGCATAGAGCTGGTCAGCCTTATGCCTGCAAACAACACTCCTGCCTGTCATGGTTGAGAGAACTGATGAGAGCCTCTTTTCATTTACATCAAATGAGTCAACAATAAAATGACTGTATCCTGATTTTTCAATAATTCTGGAAACCTCGATCTCCTCCATCCTGTTTATTGTCATCTCGTTCATTCTTTCATTAATATAGGAAGAATCGATCAGATTTACATCCCAGTATTCTGCCTCTCTTCTGATAATTTCCCCTATTCTGATTCTGGAGGCCTGACTCAGCTTTTTTGAATCCTTTGCACCTATGCTTTTCATGATATCTTCATCTGCCACAACTATGCCTATTGCCATTGGCCCTATCACTGGACCCTTCCCTGCCTCATCAATACCTCCGTAAACCTTGAATATTTCATTTTTCTGAACATCAGAATTCTGAGCGAAATCTTTCACTGACTCCTGATTCCACATTACCTAATAACTTAAGGCAATTTCTGGATTTAGTGAAAAAGACAATATGATCCCAGTGTGCATTGCCTGATGTTCATATGCATAAACAATTTTTTTATGATAGGAGAATATATCAATCCATGAGTTCAGACAGCGGTAATCTTGACCCTGTAAAATTTATGGAAGCACACAGAGAGAAGATCAACAGACACCTCAGGGAGTATTTTGACCAGATTTATGGAGAGGTTAAGGACAGAGAGATGGAGAAGATAGTAGACCTCATAAGAACATACACGGTCAGGGGCGGAAAGAGAGTGAGGCCAATACTTGTTGCCGCGGGATACCAGCTGTTTGGTGGAAAATCGGAAGACATATATGGCGTAGCCATAAGTATTGAGATATCACAGTCCTTTTTTCTTATTCACGATGACATAATGGATCGAAGCGACCTCAGAAGGGGTTTCAAAAGTTTCCACAGGGAGGTTGAGGATATTATTGGCAATGTGAGGGATAAAGAACACATTGCAGAGAGCCTTGCCATAGTTGGTGGAGATCTTGCTGTGGATTACTCCTTCGATGCAATAATGAGATCTGGAATAGATGACCAGAGGAAGATCAAGGCCATAAGGGAACTTATAGAAATAATAAAAATAACCGGATATGGTGAAGGCCTTGATGTCTATTCGGGCACAGGATACAGACTGACCACATCGGACCTTATAAGGCTTCATCTCAGAAAAACTGCGAAATATACAATAGAAGGGCCACTCCTTATGGGTGCAAGGATTGCAGGAGAGGATGATCCTCTCTGGGATTTGAGGGTTTACGGCTCTCTTGTTGGTATCGCCTTCCAGCTCCATGACGATGTTATAGGATTGTTTGGAACAGAGAAGGAGATCGGAAAACCTCCAAAGAGCGATGTTAATGAGGGGAAACAGACCCTTCTTATGATTGAGGCAATGAAACGATCAGGCGATGCAGACAGGAAATTCATATGGGATACCCTTACATCAGGAAACGTCTCGGATCATGATTTTGAGAAACTAAAGAGAATAGTTGAGGATACGGGCTCACTGGACTATACAAGGTGGCTCATAAACAGATTCATAGAAAAGGGGAAGGAAAAACTTTCAAGGGTAAATGGAGATCAGGAAGTGAAGGACTTCCTTATGTGGTTTGCGGACTATCTTGTGTCAAGGAAGAACTGACTTTCTCTCTTCCTCTTCCCCATACCTTGGCCTGTACCTTGAGTACATCTCCCTCATGGTTTCATCGTCTATGTGAGTGTAGATTTCAGTTGTGCCGATACTTGAATGCCCCAGCATTCTCTGTATAAATCTTATATCACCACCATTTTTCAATATGGATGTTGCGAATGTGTGCCTGAGGGTATGGGGTGTTACCCTTTTGCCTATCCCGCTTGATTTTGCTATTTCCCTTATCATCTTCTCCACGGTCGATGGATGATATTTTCCCATCTTTCCGCTCACAAAGAAATATTCAGATATCCTGTTTTCTGATATCTTCCATTTTGCATATTCCTTCAGAATGGTTAACACCTCTTCTGGAACAAGAACTATTCGCTCCTTGTCGCCCTTTCCGCTGGTGATTCTTATGGATCCGCTCTCAAAGTCAATATCCTCATTCCTCAGTGAACAGAGTTCACTGACCCTCATTCCTGAGTAGAGGAATGTATTTATGATCGTGTAAATGATTATATCATTTCTGCTCATTCTCAATATGCTTTCAACCTCTCCCTTGCTGAGATAAACTGGCACCTTCTTAGATCTCTTTGGTGCTTCGAGATTTTTTGGAACGTTCAGACCCATCTCAATATACATGTGTTTTATTGCCTTTATGGCAAGATATTGACTGTTTTTTGAATATCTCTTCTGAGTGGCAAGAAATAGTTTGAAGGATTCGATATCCTTCTGGGTACACTCCCTGAGCCTCTTTGACGAAAAATCGAGAAACATTTTTGCAAAAAATGAATACTGTTTAACTGTATATGGACTTCTTCTTTCCGCAATCATGCGATTTCTGAAAAGAGTAAGATCGCTTTCAATGTCATCATTTTCCATATGATAGCAATTCGATTTTTCCTTTAAAAATATATCTATCCATGATATTGTGAAAATGATCTGTGACAGTTATTTTACAATTCTGCATTTATATACGGATCAGAGAGAATATGAAAAGCAAAGGTGTATTCTGCGGAAATGTCATATTTTAGAATTCTTCTTATGATCTATGAAATTTGTAAAGGCGACAACGCTCTATGACGGGATAGGGAGTAAAAACAATGTGTATGTTGGCTTTGAAGGTGACAGAATCTCCTATGTGAGTAATGCAAAGCCTGATGGAGATATAATTGCCGAGGGTGTTGTGACTCCTGCATTCATAGATCCACACAGCCACATTGGAATGGACAGATATGGGGAGCCATCCAGGGAGAGTGAGGCAAACGAACAGATGGATCCCATGCTTCCCCTTGGAAGAGCCATCGACGGAGTATACATGGATGATATGGCCTTCACGGAATCTGTGGAAAACAATGTGCTTTATAGTGTTGTGCTTCCGGGAAGCGGAAACATAATGGGCGGTATGGGAGCGCTTCTGAGAAATTTTGGAAAGAACATCAAGGAGGCATATGTCAGGGATATTGGTGTGAAGATGGCACTGGGATACAATCCAAGAAGTACTGTGGAATGGAAGGGTGGAAGGCCAAGTACAAGGATGGGCGTATCTGCCATAATCAGGGACAGATTCACAAAGGCCAGAAAAACAATGAAACTAATTGAAAGTGGAAAGAAGACGATTGACGAGATAGATCCAGATATGGAATTCCTCATAAGTCTCCTCAAGGGGGAGAAGAGGATTATGTGCCATGTCCATAAACAGGATGATGCATTCTTTCTCATGAGCCTGGTGGATGAATTCAACATAAAACCCATTGTGAACCATGGCATGGATTTTTACAGCCCGGAGATACTCATGGATCTTAAGGAGAGAAACATACCACTGGTATATGGTCCAATGGATTCACTGCCATATAAGGTTGAACTGAAGCACGAATCATGGAGGAATGTTAAGATGATAAGGGATTCCGGGGTGAAATTCGCACTCATAAGTGATCATCCTGTGATACTCCAGAGGAATCTCTTCCTGACAACAAGACATTTCATGCGTTTTGGTGCCTCCAGGGAGGAGTGCATCTCATACATAACATCAAGATCCGCTGAGATTCTTGGCCTCACAGATCTTGGAACTATAGAGAATGGAAAACTTGCATCATTCTCTGTGTGGGAAGGGGACCCATTCAGCTTCCAGGGACACCCAAAGCTTGTGATATGGGAGGGGAAGACGCTCTATTCTGAGTGACCCTTACATCACCTTAAATTGATTTTCAATTTTCTCCTCAACTTTTTTAGAATCGCTCAAAGGTTTTAAAACCAGTTTACATATGGAACTTAAAAATGTCAAGAAAAATTTACGTTGAATCCTATGGATGCACACTGCAGAAATCGGAGACAGGACTCTATACAAACAGTATAATGGAAGAAGGAGACGTCATAGTTAAAAATCCTGAAGATGCAGATCTGAGGATTATAGGGACGTGCGCAGTTATCAAGAAGACAGAGGATCACATGATCAGAAGGATAGGGGAACTTTCTGACTCTGGAAAGACAATGGTCATAGGATGCCTCCCTCCTGTAACCATGGGATCTCTGAAGGAGAAGAATGTGGATGTCATAAGCAGTGGGGACTTCAGGGATCTTTACAGGGGAAGACTTGACAATATAGAGATAAGGGAAACATCCATTCTCGATGGAATACCAATAAATCAGGGGTGTACAGGAAGCTGCAACTACTGCATCTCAAGAGTTGCAAGGGGAAAATTGCTATCGAGGCCTGTTGAAAAGATAGTTGGACAGGCAGAGATGCAGATATCCAGAGGTATAAGGGAGATAAGAATATCTTCCCTGGATACTGCGGCTTACGGAAAGGATACAGGCAGGAGGCTGCCTGACCTTATCAGGGCCCTTACATCCATAGATGAGAAATTCATGCTACGTGTGGGAATGATGGAACCAAAAAACACGGAAGAGATTCTGGAGAATCTTATTGAATCTTACAGGAGTGAAAAGGTCTTCAAGTTTCTGCACATACCAGTGCAAAGCGGAGACGACAGAATACTGGAACTCATGAACAGGGAATATAATGCAGAGACCTATTTCAAAATAGTCCGGAGGTTCAGGGAAGAGTTCCATGATGCACTCATATCCACAGACATAATAGCAGGTTATCCAGGGGATGATGAAGAATCCTTCGAGAGAACCTGCAGACTTCTGGAAGTATCAAGGCCGGAAATAGTGAATATAACCCGTTTCAGCCCCAGGCAGTACACAAAGGATTTTGGAAAGAAGACACCTCCTTCAAATCTCATAAAGAGATGGTCCCAGGAATTCACCCAGATTCATCACAGAATCATTGAGGAATCCTATTCCAGCCTCATAGGGAAGGAGAGAGATATCATTATAACAGAAATGGGTAAAAACAACACAAGCGTTGGGAGAGACAGGTCATACAGGCCGGTTGTTATTCCAGGCATTCATGAAAAATATTCATGGGTAAGGGCAGAAATTGTTGAAACGGGACCAACATATCTGATTGGGAAAATCACAGGCTGATCCTGTCAACGTTGACTATTTCGTCAAATATATACTTCCCGTTCCCCTTTCCTTTGAATATCATCAAAAATTCCTGTGCAGTTAGTATTGGTGTCTCATATCTCATAAAGTCATCGGTTGCAACCCTTGGGCATCCTGTGAATATTATGCAATCTGCCATCATGTTCTGAAAATCAACAGGATTGGATTCGTTTGCATATGCTATTATTCCCGATCTCCCCATCTCATCCACGTGCTTTTTGATCATTTCAGCGAGCTTGAGTCTAAACTGCCCGACCTTTGTGTCGACCACTATGACAAATTTCTTCGCATCGAGGGCCCTTGCCATATTTGCATATCTCAGCCTTATTCTCTTCTCGGCCTCCGGTTTCATGGAATGAAGTGAAAAGGGCTCACTCATGTCAAGGAGAAATACCTCCTTGTCCGTGACGAGCTGCGCCCCCATGGAGTGAAATGTGCCTGTGGACAGAATAATATGGCAGTCTGCCCATCTGTCATTGTCATGTACCGGGCTGTAATTGCATCCAAGTACCTGACCAGGATACTTGAGTCTTCCATCATTTTCACCCATGGATGTATCATAACCTTTCTTCCTCAGGAATTCTGAGAATGCAATTGCACTCTCCCTGTACTGTATTGAATATAGTATTCCGATTTTTTTGTACGATGCTTTCTCAAGTGGGGATAGATCAAGATTCTGAAAATCGTCTCTTGGTGGATGTATGTACTCCTCAAATATGACCGGAATGCCGTAATCCACATTTGGAATCTCTGTATGACCCATCTGTACAACCGCATCCACTGATTTATATTCATCCATTGTACCTGTGTCGCAGGCACCAAAGAAACCCTCTGAACTGACTATAACCTGGAAATTTTTTGATAACTCATTAAAATAATCGAAAACATGGGGCTTCAGGCCATCTGGCAGCTGAAGGAGAATTTTCTTTGCCCCCATTTCCTTAAGTTTTGAAATGACCCTCTGGGGATCCATATAATTTGTCATGTTTAATCATCACATCCATTCATATACATACTTCTAAAAGATTCTTTTACATTCCTTATTCTTCCCCTGCTTATTACCATTTCAGGCAGAAGTGAATCCCAGCGATAGAATATGTCTTCTAAGGATGTGGCTCTGAATAGAACCATATCTGCCCATTTCCCTTCTCCTATTCTCCCTGTCTCCTTTCCAATATTCAGGGATATTGCGGGATTGATTGTCATTGCATTTAATACCTCTTCTGGTGTCATTCCTGCCATTCTGATTGCAAGGTTTCCTGCAAACTGCATATTTGGAACTGGAGAGAGTGGCGATACGTCAGAGGCAACGCACAGGGGTATTCCGTTATCTATAAATTCTCTGGCATCAGGATATTTTTCCCCCAGGGAAAAGGCGGTTATTGGAAGGATTGTGGCAGCACTGCCACCCTTCCTAAAGTGCTTCAGATCATCCTTTCCAGTCTTAAGCAGATGATCCATTGAATATATCCTGAATTTTTCCGCAAGTGAGGTTGCTCCAATGTTATCAAGTTCATCTGCGTGGATTCTTATGGGAATTTTCTCCTGACTGCATGCTTCAAGGTATCTCTCTGTCTCCTCCAATGAGAATGCCCCCCTGTCGCAGAAAACATCGGTAAAATCTGCCATTGGCCTTAGTTTTTTCATTATCCTTATAGATTCCGAAACATAGTCTCCTGCGTAATTTTCCGGTGGCCTTGCGTGCATTGGCAAGAGAGTCTTCACGATTCTTACACCGCTACTTTTTTCAAGTGAATGCATAACCCTAAGCATTTTTTCTTCATTTTCAAGGTTCATTCCGTATCCCGTCTTCATTTCCACTGTGGTAACTCCGTGCATAATGTGTATCATTAGCCTTTCCAGTGTCTCCTGAAGGATTCTTTCCTCACTGGAATTTACAGTAGTTCTAACTGTCCTCATTATGCCATTTCCGCTCTCCAGAAGTTCAAGATAGGAAACACCTCTTGCCCTCATTATAAATTCTTCCTCTCTTCCTCCTGCATAGACCATATGGGTGTGTGAATCCACAAAACCTGGAATTGCAATAAGATCGGAGCAGTCTATGACTTCCTCTGTATTTCCCTCATTATGAAATCTACCGTCAACAATATGGATATCCTGTGAATCAAGTATCTGGATGTTTCCCTGATTTTCACCCATCAGATATCCTTCGCCGGAGGGCGTATATACCTTTTTAATGTTCTGAAGTTTCAATCCTCTGCTTTCATTCATAGGGGAAAACCTACCATAAGGGATATTAGTGTTATTATATAAGCTGCAAGTATGAACTCCATAAAGGGGACACGATAGGACACCAATCTGGATCCATTCCTTTCAACTTCCCTGAATTTTATCTGATCCACATTACCCTGATATTTCACAAAGTATCCCATTTTACCAGTTATTTTTCTTGTGTAAATCATTGCCCATACAAGGGCAAAGGAAGATGTGATCCCAAGATTGATCACAAAGAGTATATTTTCAGGTATGTCTATTATGTAGTATGTACCATAACTGATGTAAAGGGATGAAAGGGAGAGTGAAAGGGCAATCATTCCCTTAATATCCCCAATTCCAAATAGTTTCTCCCTTATACCTAGAAATGCAAATAGTCCAATTATCATCCAGTTGATTAAGTTCTCTGTGGAATGAAGGAAAAGAACAGTGCCAACACCGAACACAAGTGCCACGGGAAGTGGAAATATCCATTTCTCCGGGTCGAGAAACATAATCCCCCAGAGTATATCTCCCAGAACAAGCATTTCAGTGTTAAGCGAGAGAGCGATATATATCACGTTTATTACAATCATTAAGGGCAGGAATGTGAGGAAGTTGACACGCCTCTTTCTGTGATCCTGAAAGGATGCAAATATGAATGTTACTATTCCAGAAGCTGCAAGAATTAAAAGAGCATAATTATTCATCAGCCAAACCCAATTTTTTAACAAAATGAACAATATAGGACATATCAGGATCCTGATCTTTGCTCATGGAAATTGAATATTCAGCCTCCACTGATGAAAGGACTGAATGTACTACCCCCATCTCCTCTGCCAGTTCCATTGCATATCTAAGATCCTTTAGCTGATGCCTGAGAGAGAATTCTGGTGAAAAATCTTCACGGGATATTTTATCCCTTTTAAGATCAAGTATTCTTGTCATTGCTCCACCGGACTGGAAAGCCTCGATTATTGTTTCAAGTGAAATTCCCTTACTCCTTGACATTGCAATGGCCTCTGCAAGAGATGCCATGGCTGAACCCATGACATGGTTATTTGAAAGTTTTAAGGCTATTCCCGAACCAGCCTTTCCGGCGTAAATCTGCTTTCCCGTAAATGTTTTCAGCATTTCTCTGACTCTCGAAAAATCTTCCATCCTTCCACCGGCAACTGAAGTGAGTTTACCAGAGACTGCAGCAGGAACACTCCCGATAACAGGACAGTCCATGTAATTGTTTCCGGACTTTAAAACTGCATCGTGATTTTTCAAACTCTGTCGAAATGAAATTGTTGACATATCCACAATTAGTTTTCCTTTCACCGATCCTTCTATGATGTTGCTTACAACATCCCATGATGCCGCCGAATCTGTAACTATAAGGAAAATTATGTCTGAATTTTCAGCGACTTCCAGTGGAGATGATTTGGCTACATTCTTTAAGTCCGGTGGAATTTTCTCTGCTGTACGGTTATATACAGCAGATACCCTGAAATTTTCCCTTAGATGATCCACAATTGGCTGACCCATCCTTCCCAATCCCACAAACCCAATCTCATTCATTTCCTACACCTCATATACAGAAGAACCGTAAATCTGACGGGCACATTCTATTCTTTTGAATTTTATATTTCTGTTTACCAGATGATCCTTCACATGATTATAAGCTATATCAGGTCTGTTATTTTCGTCTGAGAGATGGATTAAGATTATATTTGTATCCACATCACTGAGTTGTTCCAGTGCCAGTGCCGCCTGCTCATTTGACATGTGCCCATAATTACTGGATATTCTTCTCTTAAGCTGTTCTGAATATGGCCCTGTTCTGAGCATTTCCGTATCATGATTGGCTTCTATGGCAAGTATATCTGATCCAATTATGTCGTCGGAATACTCCATCGGAAAGAAACCAAGATCCGAGAAGGATGCTATCTTTCTTCCCCTGTTCTCAATTATGTATCCCACAGGATCAACGGCATCGTGTGATACTGGAATAGCCCTGATATAAAAATTACCTATGCAGAGATCATCGCCCATAACATATGATCTGTCAAACTTCATTGCGTTTCTTGTCTTTTCTCTAAGATATATATCCCCTTGAACGCGTCTTGATGCGACTGGCAGACCAGAGGCATGATCGCCGTGTTCATGTGTTACAATTATGGAAAGATTCTGAAATTTTGCCCCTATATCCTCTATTCTTGCATTGAACCTTTTCGCTGAAATTCCAAAATCTATGACTATGGCATCCTCCTCATCCCAGATTATGGTAGAATTGCCCTTGCTTCCGCTGGATATTATGTTCATCTTAAGATTAGACAATAGAGTCAATATAACTGCACAATTCTTAAATTTTTTTAAGTTATTGCCTGAATTTGCAGAAAGAAGACGTTTCCATTAAAGGATGTCAGAGGTGACCGATTCCTGACTTACGTGAGGATGAATTCATTTTGTACATACATAATGCAAGGCCCACATTTTGTTTGATAATCCCACCTGTAATGTGCTTGAATGGAATTTTCTAAAATGATTGCGGGATCCTGCAAATATTTTCCAATCTTTGAACAGTTAATTTAGATACTCCCTGCTATACAGATTGATTTGTGATAAGAATCACAAAACCGATGAAACTGGGTGAATATAGACAGATCATGAGAATAGTGTTTGAAAAACATTTCAAATATTCCTTAATATAACTATCTTTTCCAAACTATGCGCCAGCATTTGAATTCCAATTTATCCATATTTGGCAATTAAAATATTCATAGGAAACGGGATCATAATTAGCTCTGATGTTTTATTGAAAAGATAATAAATCATGGATATTTTGGATCCTGTTTATTTTTATTTTATCAGGAAGTAATTATTTTGGTAATTTGTCCGTGACTTTACATCTATTTTAATTTTGTAGACTTCACAATATGATCTTCAGGCTGTTTTTCTAAACCACCATTCTGAGTGCACTACTGTTTCAATACCTGATCAAGTTTCATGATAATTTCAATATTCCTTCCCGTTTCTCGCTTGAAATCCAATCTCCCGTTCATTTTTTTTACCCTGGCAATATATACAACCATTATATCTTTCATAATATCAACTGCTAATGGAAGAGATATTCCCCCCTCTGCTCTCTGCATTTCATTATGTATTTTTCATTTTTTGGAGTACCAGATGTTATTCCTTTTCCTTATATGTCTCGTATACGTATATTCCTGATGGCCAGTCTCCCTCCATCCTGAAACCCCCAGCCCTTACCTTAATTCCCTTTCTGATATTTGTGTCATAAAAAATTACCTTCATTCCCTTATAAAGACCGTAAGGTAATCCCAGAGGATTTATGCCTACTATTTCAATGGTTTTTCCTACAACTTCTTTTCTTAATTCATCCTTTTTATAGATCGAATCCTGTATGAGATATATTCCATACACGCCTATGAATGTGACATTAAAGAGATACCCCAAAAGACCGTATAGGTTAAAAAACACAATATAGGTTGCCTGTGGTGAGCCAAGAAAAACAAGTATGAGAAATGAGAAGAATAGAATAAACACAAATAGGACTCCATATCCGAGTCTCCTTGAGTATATTTCCCATTCCTCCATGTCTCCTGATTCCATGTTGGAATATATTTTTTTATAATTTTTTCACTAAAAATTCATTATATCATACATATCTCTGCTGGAACCAGTATTTACACTCACTTGCTCATTTTTTTCTGATGAGAAAATGCTTTTAAAGAGACACTTTATTGTTTTCATATGGGCAGAGGATCCTTGATTATAGCGGTATATCCTAACTTTACAGAGAGGGTGAAGGATACAATTCTGGAAACTTTCCAGCAATCCGATAAGTTCAGGATTCTTGTCTCTGACGGAATAATTCTTGATTATGGATTCATGGAGAGACTGCGGAGAATGAATGTGTTTATGCAGCGTATACTCACATCTCACCAGTTAGTGAGAATAATGGCCGATGATAATCCCATGGATTCATGCCTTGTGATCAGAAGCAGAATTCTTGACGACTGGGGGATGGAAAACACAAACTATTTTCTTGACACTCTTCCCTTATGGCCATCCCAGAAGGGTGCAAGGATATTTCTTTTCCTCATAGGGAGACCGTCACCAGTTGTAAGGATGAATCACACAATGGGAATTGCATTCTATCCAGAAGGAGAGGCAGGTGAGAGGGTAAAATGGGAAGAAACAGCCCCACGTCAAGGCAGGTTATTGAACAGATGGGAGAAATAATGAAAAAAATGGCTTCGTCGATGAGAAAAGAGGACAGGGAGATCATGGAAGAGATAGTACTGATGGGCAGGATTCATGCATCAGAAATGGACCTATCCATGATAACTCCAGAGATGGCTTTCCTCCTTTCTGCAATAATTGAGATAATGCGAGGGATGAAGAATGAGTGAGATTCTTGTGAATTGTACACTTGGGAAAACTGCAAATTTATGGTTTTATGGCGAAAACGGCCTCAGAATTGAAAGGAGAAATTTCAGAAACAGTATATTTGTAACAGGTGACTGGTTTGATCTTGATTTTCTTTCACAACAGCTTGAAATTGCTGATGAAATAGTTGTGGAAAGGGGTCATGGAAGAAATGTTTATGGGGATATGGAAGGACTCAGGATATATGTGCCTTTCAGATGGGAAAGAGACCTCATAAGAAAAATAAGGGCCATTGGTTCCGGGCGAAAATTCAGAATATACAACGGATTGATAAATGGGCCACTTAAGTTCCTTTCAGAATCAGGGCTCACATTATTTCAGACAGGAAGTGCTTACGATCATGATCCGCATATACCGGCTCTTGAAATAGATGCCACCTATTCAGGAAACCATTTTGTTTCTGCATCCATAAATAAACTCATGATTTACGATGAAGATGAAGCTATTGACATATTTCTTGATCTTTTAACCCAGGCTGTTTTCTTTGTTTATAGAAATTTCTCAGGTACAATCGAGTTTCTTAAAAAAGTCTCCTTTCAGAAAGGGATACGGTATAATGTGAGAGGTGGAAATTCATACAGTTCCTATGGGCAGGTTCATTATAACGAGCCTACAATACACATTCAGGGAAAAATATGCATTTCTGCATCCTCCTTCATGTACAGTGAAGGGGGACTCCATGGGATAATGGAAATATCCCGGATTTCTGGTCTTCCCCCTGAAACAGTGTCCATGTGTACACCAGGAACTGCTGTCTCCTCCATGGAGGTCTATGAATCCATCAGATCTGGAATAATGCCAATTACAGATAAGGACGATCATGAGGATATAAGAACAATTGATGATTTCATAAAAAATGATCATGGCGGATCGGTGATGCAACCCAGACCAGGAGTTTACAAAAATGTTATAGAAATAGATTTCTCATCCATGTATCCATCCATAATGCATCATTTTAACCTTTCCCCTGAGACTATAAACAGGAGTGAGGGGATAAAACTTCCAGGGGATAATCCCTATTACACACTTCCAAAGCATGGATTTATTCCTCATGCCATAGGCAATCTTCTCAGGAGAAGACTCATATACAAAAATACCAAAAAATGGGATAGTGAGTATGCAATGCGGGACAAGGTTCTGAAATGGCTCCTTCTCACATCCTTTGGTTACACCGGATTTAAAAACGCCAGATTTGGAAAGATAGAGATGCATGAGGCAATCACGTCTGTTGGAAGATGGGCACTTGAGAGGGCCATGAGAATATGCGAGGATGAAGGATTCAGGATAATCCATGGAATAGTGGATTCACTTTTCATACAGGGCAATGGTAATTACAGAAATGCACTTAGAAGAATAAGGCAAGAGACATCCATAAATATTGTAATGGATGGCCATTACAGATGGATGGTTTTTCTACCTGCAAGATCTGGGCTTGGTGCTCTCAATCGTTACTACGGAATGAAGGAAAATGGTGAATTCAAAGTGAGAGGAATTGCAATGAGGAGGGGAGATTTTCCTGAAATAAGCGTACTTGCTCAGGAAGATGCCCTGTCCCTCATGACCAAATTTGATCCTGATGATGACATGACGGAAATCTACAGCAGGTACAGAGCATTGAAAAATGAATATATGAACATGAATGTGACCGATGACAATATATTCAGAATAAGAGTCAGACCTTCCCGTTACAGGTCAATGTACTCTGTCAATGGTCTTCAGAGATCGGTAATGGAATATTTTGAAGAGGAGATGGGAAGAGAGATCAGTCCAGGTGAGAGTGTCTATGTGGTTGTGAATGATTACAAAAACAGGATATTCTCTGAACATGGAGGAAAACCCGATAGAAAGTTTTACACAGAGATCATGAAGAGAACCTTTGAACCCTTTGACTTCGCCTTCGAAAATATTAACAGGTCAAAGCCTTCCAGAAATCTCCTGGATTTTTTTCATTAAAACCTCCACCGGAACATCATTAACATAGACCTTTTTTCTTACGCCCCTGCCTGGACCAAAGCTCTCGAGTCTGCTCTCAACTATGTCCAGTGTTTCAAGATGCCTAATCGCTCTGTATATGAATGAAGTATCAGGATTCTTAATTCCATGGATCTCTGCATTAACAGCCATTGATCTTGACAGCGATTCCATGGTACATTCGCCTTCATTCATAAGGATCTGGCAAACTGACTGCAGGAGAAGAATCTCCTTAAAATCAAGCTCCATGAGCTTACTTTCGGTTATAAACGGATTGATCATGGCAGAAGCTGCTCTCACATCTTCCGGTTCAATCCATTCTGCCCCCCTATACTGAGCCGCAAAGGCCGACTTCTGCAATATTTCTATTCCCATCCTGGCACTTCCCGACCTCTCACACAGGGATGCGATCTGAGAGAGTATCTCCTCGGAATAGGAGCCTTCATAGAGTGATATGGATGCCCTGGAAGAAACTATATCGAATATCTGATTCTTTGTGTAAGGATCAAATCGTATCTCGTTGAATATACCAAGTTTTCTTATATCCTGGGAAGAGAGATGAAGGGCCGGATTGTCAACAGAAATAATCAGTATCCCTATAGATGTGCCAAAAAGTTCCCCTGATCTGACAAGTGAATAAAGACCCTCGAAATCATTCCTTATAAGGTTCAAGGATTCGTCTATTATGAGAAGAACCTGCTTGCTCTTGATTCTCTGAATTGACCTGAATACAGAATCATAAGATATCTTTCCTTCTATGCTTATACCCATGGAAGCGGCAAGATCCCCCATAACCTTTCTGAATGACGTAACTGAAATTGCATTTTCGTAAAAGATGTGAAGATCTTTTTCTTTTTCCATTATCTGCTTCACGGTAAGGGTCTTTCCAGTGCCGGACTGACCGTAAATGAAAGCAGTGGAGCCTATGCCGGAGTGCAGTGGAAGAATAACGGAAGTGAAAATATCCCTTAACTGCCTTTCCCGATGTATGATATTCTTTGGTATGTAAAAATTTTCCAGGGGTTCTGGATCCCTGATTATGTTTCTTTTCATGCTCTGGCCAGTGCAGCCAAAGAAGTAATTTCTGTGTTTCGTTCTATTCCGTAGTGCTTTACCTTCTCAATGTCAACTCCCATCTTTCTGGCCCTCTTTTCTATGAACTTCATCATAATGTATCCACCACCGGAGATCACACTTCCTGTTCCCACTCTTGCAAAAAAGTTTCCACTTGTATCCCTGAATCCATCCCTTGCTGACATCTTTGCCAGGTGTCTGTATGATGCATAGTACACTGCCATCATATCCTGCGTCAGCATATTCTTGTTAAGTGATCTTGACTTTATTCTTCCAAGTGGAACGTTCACAAGAGGTGTGACTGTGAATTCAAATGGCCTTCCGTCCACATAAGAATTACTCAGCCTGTTTATCATCTCTATGGTCTGCCAGTTATCCTCAGGTGTTTCCTCCTGCTGCCCTACCTGAAGTGTGAAGGCTGGCCTCCAGTAGTTTCTTGTCTCCACAAATACACCTTCCCATACGATATCCTGCCATGAACCGTCAGGGCCTATTCTTAGTGGTAGTGTCTTGTTTGGCATGTGCTTTTTGGCCAGCTCATCGCTTCCAGTCTCAACACCCGTCTGAATACCGATCCAGTTTGATGGACCAGCTTTCAAAATTCTGGAAAGATGCTGAATCATATCGGGATATCCAGCAGGTATTGATATCCTACCGTGAGTTGGATTGGAAGTTTTGATGCCTTTGACATTCATTACAGCCGTGAAAAGCTCGGTAAGTGCCTCCTCGTTTGGAGCAAACATATTTCCGTGTTTAAAGCCAAAAATTTCATCTGAATGCAACCATGCATTTGTAATTCCAGCAGCGCTGTTGATCTGAATTTCCCTCACTATCTGCTCTATTGGCTCATACCTGAGAGGTCTTAGAGTAACTTCACAGAAATCGCATCCGACACCGCAACCCCTCATAACCTCAACCATTCCCTTGACAGAAGGTGCAACTATTGGGGGAATCTCTTCGAGCCTTGGATATGCAGCCTTTGAATAGCCTCTTGATATGAACAGGGGATCCTTCTTTGTTATTCTCTTAAAGTTCTCATCGTATGATACATAACCTTCCTGGAAAACTGTCTTGTCAATGTCCCCTCTTGATATCTGATCAAATAGCATTGGTGCAATATCATCAGCCTCCCCGGAGAATATGTAATCAAAATGATACTTCTCAATCTCATCTCTCAATATTGTGAACTCCCATACACCGGGACCTCCCACTATCAGCTTTGCCTTCTTTCCTTTCCTTACTGCATTTATTTTGTCCATAAGGGCGTCCCAGTCTCTCCTTACCCATGCGTCCAGTTCGCCACCGAAAAGGGCGTAGTATGACATCGTTGTTGGCCCTATGCCTAATGGATCCATGGTGGATACTGCAATAATTTCAGTGTCATCCTTAATGAAATTTTCAAGATAATCTTCGTGGGCAACAGCCACATCTTCCCTTCTGTATTTAGTTAGTAGGGATGCCTCCAACTTTCTTATGGCGTATGGTGCAAAAACAGTCTCTCCATTGGGCTTTGCAGGTGGAGCGGGGCCCTTCAGAAATTTGTATATCCTTTCAGGTACTGCCTTCCCTGGGGCACAGGGGAGAAAGTCTAGAAGCGGAAAGTTCCTGTATTCATAACTTAAAGTGCTGTCTGAAATAAGTACAAACTTCGTCATAATATATCACTCTCATGATAGATTCTAATAGTTCATAAACTTTATTTTTCCTAAATATGTATTTTTGTAGTAATTTCCAATCTCCCACAGAATTTTAGCTATAACATAAAGTGCATTTGTCCTCTTTTATGGACCTGTTACATTATATCCGGTCTGATATTGTTATGGGTATTTGATTATTGCAAATCCAGTTGCTGCAAAGGCACCTTTGCCTGACATTACTAGTATCTTTACAATTGACATGGACAAATGAGTTTCCGGGTTAACTGGAATGTAATTGAAATTTGTGGCGTTAATGTAAAGCTTCAGATGCACTTCGCTTCCGTTTACAAAATTCTGCAGCAGAATGTAGTTGCCGGGATGTGTTGTTTTATTGAAGCATGTCACGTTTAGACTTTGTCCATCGTGAGTCACGTTATTGTAATCGAAGACGTAAAGAGTGGTATCATTTGAATAAAGAGTGAAATTGTAGTATATTACCTCAGGATGTGATACGTAAGTTACATTTTTTGAATCCGGAACTATTTTAGCGTAACCTGATACCGTTGTTGAAACCGATGAATTACTTGTCAGTATTGTTGCCGATGCAACTGAAATAAAGATCAGAGCTAGTATAACACTCAATACTGCGGTAGCAGTCTTTCCAAGCATATTGGTATATTTCAAATTCCTATTTAAAATCTATTAATAATTAACAACTTAAAGAATTATCAATTAAGTATTTATAATATTGATAAATGACTTACCATGGTTCAATACAAATGGGTTGCTCTTTCCAACACCACAATGGGTGTTCTTATGGGTTCCATAAATTCCACCATAATACTCATTTCACTGCCAGCCATATTCAAGGGGATAAACCTTGATCCATTCGCTGGATCGTCATTCCAGTATTTGCTCTGGATACTCATGGGTTACATGATGGTAACTGCAGTTCTTCTTGTTACAATAGGGAGGCTATCCGATATTTATGGTAGAGTGAGACTATTCAATCTTGGTTTTCTCATCTTCACTATAGGCTCCATACTTCTCTATCTGACACCCAATACAGGTGATCTGGGCGCACAGGAACTTATCCTTTTCAGGGTAGTTCAGGCCATCGGTGGATCGTTCCTAATGGCAAATTCAGCTGCCATAATTACAGACAGTTTCCCTTCAAATGAGAGAGGAAAAGCTATGGGAATAAACCAGGTGGCTGCACTTGCAGGTTCCCTTGTTGGTCTTATACTTGGAGGGATACTTGCCTCCATTTACTGGAGAGATGTCTTCCTTGTAAGTGTCCCAGTTGGTATCTTTGGAACAGTGTGGTCTTACGCAAAATTAAAGGATCACTCTAAAAGGCACACCAACCAGAAACTGGATATTCCTGGAAACATTGCATTTGCTGGCGGCCTGACACTTATTCTTGTGGCCATAACTTATGGACTTATGCCATACAACGGTTCTGCAATGGGATGGGGAGATCCATATGTTCAGTTTTCCATGATAGTGGGAGTTGCCCTTCTTGTAGGATTCGTCTTTATTGAGAGGGCAGTGGAACAACCGATGTTCAACCTTTCACTTTTTAGAAACAGAGCATTCACTGCAGGTAGTTTTGCAAGTCTATTGCAATCCATGGGTATGGGTGGACTGATGTTCATGATCATTATCCTGCTGCAGGGTATATGGCTTCCACTTCACGGATACAGTTATAGCAGTGTTCCTTTCTGGGCCGGTATTTACACAATACCCATGATGCTTGGATTTGTTGTCTTCGGTCCTATTTCTGGAGCTATGTCAGATAAGATAGGTGCCAGAGGCATTTCCACCTTTGGTCTTCTTGTAAGTGCAGTGGCATTCATACTCCTATCAACGTTATCATACAATTTCTCATACATACCCTTTGCACTCATGCTCTTCATGATGGGATCAGGTATGGGTCTCTTTGCTGCACCGAACATAACTGCAGTGATGAATTCGGTACCTCCACAATTAAGGGGCGTTGCCTCTGGGATGAGGTCAACCCTTCAGAACACAGGCCAGACCATGAGCATGGGAATATTCTTCACCATAGTGATCGTCTACCTCACAAGGCTGCTCCCAGGTGCATTTACCACATCCCTATCAACCGCAGGCGCACCCATACTGATTCCTGTGTTCACCAATATTCCACCAACATCAGCCCTGTTTTCTGCATTCCTCGGATATAACCCTGTTAAAACTATTCTGGAAACAGGAGGACTCAGTCAACTGGCAACGCTCATACCTCCAGCCGTTCTCAAGACACTGGAGGGAAAGATATGGTTCCCAACATCCATAGCTGGGTCTTTCATGTCATCCCTCAGGGTTACGTTCTATGCAGGATCCCTTATATTTGTGGTTGGAGCGATTCTTTCACTTTTCAGGGGCAAGAGAGTTGTTTACGAAGAACTGGGCTCAGAGGAGAGTGGTATAGAACCGGATTCAGTTCCAACAATTCAGGGAAAGGCCACAACTGAGGACAAGGCAATAAAAACAGAATACCCATAATTTTTGTAGAATTTTAAAAGAGAATAATTTCCATTCTTTTATATCATTTTATATTGCTCCAATATGATTTCAAAATACTTCCAATGGTATTAAGAAATCGTACAACTAACCATATCGGGTTTAGTGAAATTTTTACTCTGAAATATGGTATGTCAGAACAATGGAACATCTCTTAGGAATGAGAATACTTTTCAATTAACTTTAAGATTGATTTGCAAAAAAATCCCTAATATGTATGGGTTCCACAAGGTATTTATGTCTTGAACAATTTTCATTTGTGGTTTCCCGAGATGACAATGTAGACGGAAAAATTATAAAGTATCTGAACTGGTCAGGAAGGGAAATCGCAGAGAGGCCCACTTACTGGCAGATCTCAAAGGAAATTGGCGTTAATCCAAAGATAATCAGTAACAGAATTCAGAAAATGATGAATGATGGTTTCATAAGAAACATTGGAATAATGCCGAAGGTATCATTTTTGAATCTTGCGAAGGTTGGGGTTTTTTGTGAGATAAAGAAAGGCATAACTCCAGAAGAGGAAGAAAATCTTGGAAAGCTGGATTTTATATTCGGAGTTCACACATTCAATATTGAAATGAATAAGATCTTTATAGAAATTATTTATGAAAATGGAACTTCATATGAAGGTTATCTGAATGAAATTGGTGAAATTTTAACTGACGTAAAATTTCTGGAGAGATTTCCATGCAAAATGAGAGAGATAAACCTTGATCGCAAGAGTGCTTCCCTGATTCAGATACTATCTGAAGACGCCCTATTGCCCTTAAATGAAATAGGAAAAATCATGAAAATCACATCAGGGAAGGTGAAGAAAATAATGAAAAAAATACTGGCACAGGGAGGATTTAGATTTATTACTTCTGTCTCTGGATACAGAAATTTCTTTATGAATATTTCCGAAGTTTTCATCAAAGTTGAGGAAAGAAGGAAGAATGATGTTATGACGGAAATTTTCAGAAAAGTCGGAAACATGATTTTATACGATATTACGGAATTTGAAGGCCTGATAATATTGTGCCTGAATATTGAAAATTTGAGCCTTTCAAGGGATATTTTTGAGAATCTAAGTAAAATAGGAAATGTTGAAAAAATGGAATGTTTTTTCCCATATAAGGTACAGTATTATCAACCTGAAATTATGAGAAAAAAAATTTCTGAAATTACAGGAGAGCAGTATGGAAAGATCGAAAGGCCTGCTTTAATGAATATTGAGGAGGAGAGTTACCAGCCTGACTGATAATACTTACACTTCTCTCCATCTTGTGAGGAATTTTGCAATGCTGAAATATATGGCGGTTTCTCCAAGCAGGAAAATGATCATTGTGAAGAACATGTTTCCATTCCATCCTATAAGGCCAAAAAACATCTGGGCACATATGGCGGCAGGTGTTGCTGGGGACAGAGACAGAAGATATATGAGCCCATTAGTTCCGAGCCTCCCCTGAAGGTCCACGTAGGGATAAAATGTGGGCGGGATAACTGTCATTACAATTGACAGAATCGCAGTGATTCCCCATACATTCCTCACATGTTTGATCAGGCCGGATATAATGAATGAGATTGCAGAGGTTGAAAGGATGAGCATGAAGATGAGAAATGCCATGAATGCAGAGGTTGTTAATGTATAGAGACCATAGTATGCACCAAGAAGTGAATATACAACAATCCCTGGTATGGAAAAAGCCAGAAAACTGAGAGTCATTGCAAGCATATAGTCGATTGGTGTTACCTCACTTGCCACATAGAGCTCCTGCATCCTCAACTGAAGCCTGAAAAAGGTTGCGTCACCTGCACTCTGCAGACCTATGGATGCTATGAGAGATATCATTCCTCCCACAACTGCAAATTCAACAAGTTTTCCTGCAGTGAGAATGTAAACTACAAATAAAAGTGTGAGCGGTGTTACAAGGGATGCTATAATATAGGATGGGCCTCTGAGGATGGCCTTAATACCATAATAGAATGAAAAATGCAGTATGAACTTAGGATTCAAGGTCCACACCCCTCATTATAAAGAGATCATCTAAAGTGATTCTCTTCACAGTGGCTCCTTCCCTTATGAAATTTTCGGAATCGTTCACATCAGCATACTTGATGTGTATACCTCCAACGCTATAGGAATCCTTCATTGGCACATTTGATTCTATACGCACCTTTCCATTGAACCTTGAAAGAAGAGATTTAACTGTTCCATGATCTATTATTTTGCCCTGATCCATTAGAAAAACCTCCTGAGAAAGGTTCTCTGCCTCCTCCATATAATGTGTTGTCAGAAGCACCTTGCTTTTCAGCTTCTTGATTGCAGACCATACCTCAAATCTTGACAGTGGATCAAGCCCGGTTGTTGGTTCATCCAGAAACACAACATTTGCATTGGAGGCTATGGCAAGCGCCACAAACATCTTTCTCTTCATGCCCCCACTTAAGGTATCTGCTGGGCTATTTATGGCATCTCCAAGTCCTACTGTTTCAAGTGCATCTATTGCATACTTTGAAGCGTCCGAGTTACTGAATTTACGCCCTATGAGATACATCTTCACCTGCTCATATGGGGTCAGTATGCCTATTGGTGACGCCTCCTGAGGTATGCTGGATATTATCTTTCTAACCTTTGTAGCCTCCTTGATTATATCATATCCCTCTATAGATGCCGTTCCGGAAGTCGGCATTAACTGAGTTGATAGCATTCTCAATAAACTTGTCTTTCCCGCCCCATTTCTGCCTATAAGAGTTGTCACTCTTTCAGATATAACCGCATCAATTTCGTTAACGGCAATCTTGCCTCCGCTATAGACCTTTTTAATTTTCTTAATTTCGATCGTGTTTGTTCACCTATTCTTTGTTCTCTTCCTTAAAAAACTCCTCTTCTGGTGGTTTGAATTTTTCTCTTTTCAGGATACCTATAATCAGCACTATTATGGAAACCCCTACCATGAAAATCCCAACAAGTAATAATACGCCAAGTTCAGTAAATGTTCCCTCATGGCTTGCGTATGAATATATAATGCCCGATGGAGGATTTATAAATGACACCAGAACATAGGATCCGGGCGGTACGAGAAATTCGTCTCCTGATTTTGGAGAATTTGAATTTACAGGTGTAAGTGAGAAGTTTTCTATGTTCTGCCTGTCTACCTTACCGAGATCTGAATACTTAATAAGATAGAATGAAAAATTGCCACCTTCAATATTTATAAGACCTTTACCTGTAATATTTATCTCCGATGAAGTATACATTCCGTTCTGTGATATGTATGTGGTCCCAACCTTTAGATAATCGGCAGTGAGAGATATCCCGGCCACTGCCAGTATGATCCCTATGATCAGAATTATGAGGCTTTTCTTTACAATATCTTTACGCAAGTTTCTCTCTCATATTATCAATTTCAGGCTAATTAATGTAATTGATCGATTCAATTTTATTCACCCTCGTAACCACCATAAAATTTTCCTTTAGTGCGTGTAGGATAATATGTGCATATCCTCAATATAAGGTCATTTTCTATAGTTTGAATATGCCCTTTAAAAGGAAAATAATCTGAATCTCTATGTAATAGAATTAAATTTAATAAGATAATTATAAACTTATAGACAAACTTAATAAGCATAATATTATGAAGTGAAAAGTGAGATTTAGGAATATAATTAAAAATGAGATAAGGATGCTGTTGAAGAGGAAACTCATAGTAATTCTTTTAATCGCTTTTCTCATGGTCGTACCCTATATTGCAATTATCAATTCAGATACTCCATCCCAGTATGACCATTATTATTATTCGGAAGTTGTTCAGAACGTAAGCAATGCCTCTATTTCCGGAGGAGTTGTATATTTCCATACCTTTAGTTATAAGGGATTTGTGTTGAATAAATGCCTTCAACCTATGAGTAATACTTCAATTCTTTTTGAGAACATAACAGTGAACGGCGGTGTAAGTCTTATGGTCAGGACAAATTCAGGGGGCGTTTTTAATACAACAGTAAATTATACAAATGGCATACCCGGTAATTGCCTTTCCACGCCAAACAATTACGTCTCAGAAAGGCCTCAGAATCTCAAGAGTAAGAACTTTCAGCTGTTCTTTTTCGGTAACTATTTCATGAATTTTTACATACCAGGTGTTCATGGTTCGCAGTCAGATACAATTTATCTAAAGAGGAACTTCATTCAAAATCTGAATGGAACAAATACAAACGGAAATGGAATAGAGAGCACACCTGGACAACAGGCACTGTCGGTAAACGTCTCATATTCCATTTTGCCCTACTATAATCTTGGACTTTATGGAGTGGCCCCAGTAATTTATAATGGATGGAATAAAAATATCAGTTTATTCATTACCCAGAGCAGTTATGATTCTAAAACTGCTACTTTCCAGTATATCCCCAACTCAACGGAAGAGATTAATGTCAGTGCCCACTCGGTTGTTCAACCCTTTGGATATTCACAGATTCTTAAAATGAATGAGAACGGTGCAATCAGTATAACATATAGTCAGGGAAGTTCAGGAACAGTTGTTCTTGATGCAAACACTAACTATATTGGTTTTGGGCAGTCTTTTTCCATATTTGCATACCTTCTTGGAACTCTTGTAGTTTCCCTGATAGTTATATCCGTAATTACGGAGATATATGGACTTCCTGAGAGAGATGTATACACTTCTATTCCACATAAGCGCAGAAATATTGTCTTTCTGAAATTTTTTGCCGGAATAATTACATTGCTCCTGACAGTGGGATTCGGTGTAATATTTGGGGATATTATAGACCTGTTCTTTTATCATTCACTCCTGGACTCATACGTAATTCTGATTAGTACGATTATCCTTTTTTCAATCTTTTTATTAGTTTCCCCAATCTATCTATTCTTAGAATCCAAAAAAACATTATCTTCCGGAACAAGAAGTCTGGTCGTATTTGTTATAACACTCTTTCTACCCATAGTTGTATCAATAGGAATGGGTGCATTGGAATCCTATCTTAATTTGCCAATATTTGCCTTGGAAAATTACCTTACAAAACCACTTATTAATGAAGCGGGAGAGATAAACTTAATATTCAGTATTATACCATTCTCCGCCCCAATTGAATTCATGGAATATCTAACATTCACTCCATTTCCGGGTGTCATTATGTTCAATCATAGATCTTTGTTTATGCTTACACCATTGCTCATTATTCCTGATCTCTTCCTGTGGTTCGCAATAGTTGTATGGTTCTCCGTAAAAAGATATGAGAGAAACTGAAAAGAGAATGGAAAAATTTTAAAATATTTAATTTCACCTTAGATTATGTCACAAACATAACATTGATCTGAACCCTCTAATTTTGGACAGACATTCCTGCATATTACGTATCGGCTATGAAGCTTGTGCAGACCTTGAAGGAAGATTATGATCTCAAGAGACTGGAATAACGCATAAGGACATATTCAAGATTCAAACTTATGATATTGGATGAGATTGGATATCTTCCCCTCACATCAGAAGAGATCAGCCATATACACAAGCAATAAATGATTCAGTGAATGGGGTGAAGTTCTTGGTGATCCGGTAATGGCTTCTGCAGTCCGGAACAGGGTATTGCATCACTGCACTGTCATAAACATAAAGAGTGAATCTTACAGGCTCACTGAAAGTAAGAAGAATTCATTACAAACAATGAGGAAGGAGTGAAAAAGAGAATGAAAATATATGTAAAGGGGTTCAATTTTAAATCGGCGATTTTTGTACAAATCTTGATCGGCGTTTACATCATCCGATCCTATGCTGACACAACAATGGATCGATCCGTAAGGAATCATAAATTATCCATTGAATCTGTCAGGGGAAACATCAGGATATCAAAAAAGAGATCACTTGTGGAATATACATATGCAATCATGAAAAGAATGTTTCATTTTTCACATGTCATGGTTACAACATTGAGAAGAGTTATTGTGAAGTTCATGTTTGCATGCTTCGGATACAATGTATATGCCATGAAAATCATGGGATAGCATAAGATATCAATTATTTAAAAAATTTCAGTGGAAATAGTGATAAAAAGGGATAATTAAGTGATTAAAAAGTCAAAAATAGATTGATCTTCGGCGGTAATCAGGAAGTTATGCAGAAAATTTACAGAATAAGGTAGAAAATAGAAAACTTCATGGAATTAAATATTTTTAGATATTTATAAACTTATGGACAAACTTATTAGTTAGAAATCAATTCTACCATAAGTGAAAGTGAGTAATCTTATTAAGAACGAATTACGCATGCTTTTGAAGAGAAAGACCGTAACTATCCTTATCGTTTCTTTTGTCATGATTGTTCCATATATTGCTATTCTGAATGCAGATACGCCGACCCAGGATGATCATTATTTCTACAATGAAATGGATATGGCCGCATTCAATGTTACTACGGGGAGTAATGGAAATTTGTACTACCATACGCTTGTTTTTAAGGGATTCGTTGTTAACAAATACCTTCAACCTGTAAGAAACACAATGATCGATATAGAAAATGTCACCCTAAATGGGAGTGTAAATGTTACAGTAAAGACAAATTCAAACGGGATTTTCAATGTCACCAAAAATTACACCCAGGGCATAGATGAATTTTGCTTCTCCGTTCCTAACGATTTCATATCTGAAAGGACAAGAACAGAAAATGTAAGAGACTATCAGATACTAAACCTGGGAAACAATTATTTGAGCTTTTATATTCCGGGAATACAGGGTTCCCAGTCTGATGTTTTCCACGTGCACAGACAGTTTGAATTGTCTAACTCAACCTTTAAAATTAACTATTCCTCCATTGTTCCAGGCCAGAGTTTACTTTCAGGAGATATCTCTTATTCCATTCTACCCTATTATAATCTGGGTCTTTATGGAGTGGCCCCAGTAATTTATAATAGCGGGAACAAAAATATAACTTTGTACATTTCAGAGGCAGAATACAATAAAAAATTGGGTGTATTCACAGATGTGCCAAATTCATCAACCGAAATAAATGTAAGTGCGGAAAGCGTTGTTGAACCATTTGGTTATTCTCATATTCTTAGCATTAATAAAGCTGGTGCCATAAAAATCTATTCATCATATATCAATTCTGGTAAAATAATCCTCTCAATCCCCTACAATTCATTCAATTTTGGAAGTTCCTTAATCGTATTTGCCTATCTACTCGGTACTCTCACCGTATCTCTTATAGTAATATCAGTAGTAACCGAAATATATGGGCTACCTGAGAGAGAAGTATATACTTCACTGCCACATAAACGCCGGAATCTGATCTTCATGAAACTCTTTACAGGACTTGCTTCCATAATCCTCGCAACTGGAGTTGGAGTTACCTTTGGGGAAATCCTAGATCTTGTCTTTTTTCACTCCCTCATCAGCCCATATGTTATACTCATAGGAACAGTTATACTTCTATCAATGTTTCTGCTTCTTTCACCGATCTTCCTCTTCATTGAATCAAAGAAAACCCTTTCATCAGGAGCAAGAGGGATTCTTGTATTCTTCATCACACTCTTCGTACCATTAATAATATCCATTGGAATGGGAATTCTTGAAGCCTACCTTCTATCATCTGCCATTATAACAACGGATAATTATCTTACTGAGCCATTACTTCGTGGTGCTGGTGAGATCAACCTGATTTTCAGCCTGATCCCATTCTCCGCCCCTATGGAAATGATTGATTACCTGACATACACCCCATTTCCCCAGGTTACGATGTTCAACCATAGATCACTGTTTCTTCTTACGCCTCTCATAATAATCCCAGACCTCCTCATATGGTTCTTCCTTATCCTCTGGGCATCTATAAGAAAATATGAAAGAAATTGAAAGGACTTATTTTCATAATTCTATTTTTTTAAGATTAAAATTTCTGTTTTCTTGAAAATTAAACTATAGATAAAGAGTTCAAATTAAATATCCCGCATTCATGACTTCATAAATTTGAGAAAAACTTACTATGCCTTAATTCTATCCCAAACGGTGAATTATTCCTTCCAGATAAATCCATCCTATTATAAGATTGAAATGCCCGAACCTTCAAAATATTTCAGCTCAGCGCCCTTCAATGGTGGATATGGAAGGAGAAGGATATATATTAACAGACATGTGAACAAGACATACAACCATGATCCTGAGATAGAGATAGGAAATTTCCTTTCCATGGAAAATATAGGTAAGGATGAAACGGTGGTTACACTCACATCTGTTGATATTTCCAAATTTCAAAGAAAGGCGAAAAGAATTTGGAACTATGAGATGGAAATATTCATAACTGCTGGCTTTGAAAATGCCGTGTCAATAGGAAACAGAAATAATCTCTATGGAACAATAAACATATGCCTCATAACAGATCTTCCACTTACGGATTCGGCTTCAATTAATTTGATGCAAAGCATGATCGAGGCAAAAAGCCAGTGCATGAATGACTTCCATATTGCGGACAGAGAGACGGGAAAACCTGCCCCAGGGACTTCAACAGATACCATCACTTTATTCATACTTTCCAATGATGCCACCATAAAATATGGAGGGCGAATAACAGAATATGGATACAATGCATCTGAACTTGTCTATGAAACACTATCAAAGATCATAGAAAATGATCCAATGAGGGAATGAACGGATATGGTGGAAGACCAGGCTAAAATCCTATGGATCATACTTTCTTCATGATCCCCTGGGATGTTCCCGTAAATCTTTCTGAAAAATTTGAATTAGATATTCCATTCTGATGAGTTCGTCATAATTATTTTACATTGGATACCTTGTTCTTCAATTCAAGATATGCATCTTCGTATGAGTAATTTATTGCATTTGCAACCTGATCATATTTGGAATCAGCTGAAATATTGAAGGTGATCTTGAGACTGTTAATGGTTGAATTCTTGATGAAGAATGTGGAATGGAAGTCTATAATACCAACATCGCTTCTCTTTGATTCCAGTTTGGAGTCCCCTAATTCCTGAATGCTCTTGATTGGAACATCTGTTGGGAATCCCAGTATAATGTTATTTCCCTGTGGTGTACGGTTCTTCATTTCCCAATAGGATTCCTCAAATGCCAGGTTTATTGCACTTACTATGCCATTGTATTTCAGGATCTTCTTGAAGTTGAATATTATTTTGATTGTATTGGAGTTGAATGTTTTGGTGAAAAAATAGGACTCTATGCTTAGTAAGCCAAGTTCTTCTTTCATTGATTCTATTTTTTTCTGGGCCATTTCCATTATGCCCTTAATCTGTGCATCCACTGGTAAAGTTACAAGAATTGAAGCCCTTATTATATCTCCAACATTGAGATTTGTAAACTGAGTCTGACCAAGCAGACCCGTATTGGGAAGTTCGGTTATATTTCCATCTATTGTAAGTACCTGAACAGTGAGTAATTTTACATCCACAACTTCTCCAACAACTGGATTATCGAATAACCATGAAAAGAATGATACTGTTCCCTTTGGTTTTAGCACACCGGCTGTTGTGAGAAGCAATCCACTCAAAAGATTTGAAACAGTGTTTTGAAGGGCAAATGAAAGAATCAACCCTCCCACTGTTCCACCAATCAGAGCACCGGTCAGACTGATACCAATGTAGGCAAGAAATGCAGCTATTGCTCCGCCGTATATTACGGCCCGAAGTACTGCATAGATGCCCCTGTAATTTTTTCCGTTTGATCTGTCTGATACCCGCTCAACCATTCTTTTCAATACACTCAGTATGCCTGCAGCTATTCCAAAAATAACGGTGGCACCAAGGGCATATCTGAGATATCGATCATAGCTCTTGAGGGTTGGAAAATATGAATAAAGATAGGGAAAGATAATCTGCTGAAAAGCAATGATTACTAATATACCCACAATAAGCAATATTAACAATTTGAACTCGGCATACCTATTGGATTTTGCAGGCGTCATTTGTTCTGTATTGTGGAATTACTTTAAAAAGTTTCTTTGAATCTAGTATAAACTATTATATTCGCAATATCTCACGAAAAATTCCACCTATTAAGATTTCATAATGAGAGATAAAGTAATATGAAAAAGCTTCTTCCATAATATAGAATATTGAATGAGGATTGAGGCAACTTCAATTATTTCACAGAATTTCACTTAGAATTTAAATAAGCCAGAGCCGGTTGACACGGTTTTATGTGCACCTCAAGGTACACTTGATCAACCGGTCTTATCTGTATAAATGCAATTAAACGTTGCTGATAAACTTTATTGATTAAAATTTAACGTTCATATAAAAATTGTACATCTATAAACTCAAACATTCCAATCCACACATATTATGTAAATTTTCATCTTTCCCATAAATCATTGAATACTTTAAGGTATCATTGGAATCTCTACTTGAAATGCTCTCATCTATATTTTTCTAGAGTTTCGAAAAATTATGGTGTCTATCCATAACCACTTTGAATGAGAATTAATATAGAACTTTACCTATCTAATATACCTTGATTCGTCTGGATATTCATTGACTAAATAGCATTAAGACTAAGTTCTCTCTGCGATAATTGTAAATGAAAGTGATTGAACATAGTACAAAAGTGTCAAGAGTATAAAACTAAAACAAATTTCAAGTATTCTGGATAGTAATGTGTAATTTCAGGCTGAATATATAGAGAACAATCCCGGCATTTACAGAAACATGCCGCACAATCAAATATTAAGGATATTCGACAGCATCTATGGTCTTTTCTCCAGTTCCCACTCGTATTTGAACAGGTTCTGGAGGAAACCTATGCTCCATCTTGTTGGTGTTTCTGTCCAGGTCACCTCTGGCCCACCACCTATTGTATCATCACCTTTTCCGGATTTAAATGAACTGATCCAGCCTATTCCCTGATTCTCAATGGGTGCGGATTCAGGTTCTGGACCTACATAGGATGTGGGTCCTGCACCATGTGTCTTCCCGAAAGCATGACCTCCAGCTATCAATGCAACGGTTTCCTCATCATTCATCGCCATCCTGCTGAATGATTGCCTTATGTAT